>JANQSV010000218.1 GCA_028279115.1 Pseudomonadales bacterium | reverse complement strand
GCTGAACCCCGCGCCACCCGACGGCGACGGATCGAAGCTTAAGAACCCGTCGCACGCAGGGCCTGTTTCTTGGCGAGACGCACCCTGTGCAGGGCAGGTTCGGTGTAGCCGTTCGGTTCCCTCACGCCCTGGAAGATCAGGTCCCTGGCGGCCTGGAACGCGAATGAGCCGACCGGATTCGGCGCCATCGGTTCATAAAGCGGATCGGCGGCATTCTGCCCGTCGACCACGGCGGCCATGCGCAACAGCGATTCTTCCACCTGTTCCTCGTCTATGAGACCGTGGTGCAGCCAGTTGGCGACGTACTGGCTCGAAATCCGCAAGGTCGCGCGGTCCTCCATCAGCGCCACATTGTCGATGTTCGGCACCTTGGAGCAGCCGATGCCCTGATCGATCCAGCGCACGACGTAGCCGAGAATGCCCTGGATATTGTTGTCGAGTTCGCGCTGAATGCGTTCGGGGCCGAGCGTGGACGGGTCGGCAAGCAAGGGCACTTCCAGCAGGTCGCCGACGGGAACCGGCGGCCGCTTGCGAATTTCCTCCTGCACGGCGAATACGTCGACCTTGTGATAGTGCATGGCGTGCAGCACGGCGGCGGTCGGCGAAGGCACCCAGGCGGTATTGGCGCCCGCCATGGGGTGCATGACTTTCTGATCGACCATCGCCGCCATCAGGTCGGGCATGGGCCACATTCCCTTGCCGATCTGGGCCCGGCCCGGCAGGCCGCATTCGAGACCGGTATTCACGTTGTGGTCTTCATAGGCGGCGATCCAGGTCGAGGCCTTCATTTCGTCCCGGGGCAACATCGGTCCGCCATGCATGCCGGTATGGATTTCGTCGCCGGTGCGGTCGAGAAAGCCGGTGTTGATGAAGACCACCCGGTCCCTGGCGGTGTAGATGCAACGTTTGAGATTGAGCGTGGTGCGCCTTTCCTCGTCCATGATGCCGATCTTGACGGTCAGCGGTTCCAGGCCCAGCAGTTCTTCCACCGCAGCGAACAGATCGCAGGTGAATTGCACCTCGTCGGGCCCGTGCATTTTCGGTTTGACGATATAGATGCTGCCGGCGCGCGAGTTGCGCAGCCGGTTGCGGCCCTGAATGTCGAGGCAGGCGGCGGCCGAAGTGATGACCGCGTCCATGATGCCTTCGAAGATCTGACGTCCGCGGCTGTCGTAGATCGCATTGTTGCGCATGAGATGGCCGACGTTCCGCACTAGCAGCAGACTGCGGCCCGGCAGTTGCAGGGCTTCGCCGCGGGGCGACAGGTATTCGCGATCTTCGGCCAGCACCCGGGTGATGGAACCGCCGCCCTTGACGAAGGTTTCCGCCAGGTCGCCGCGGATCAGGCCGAGCCAGTTGCGATATACCTCGACCTTGTCGGCCGCGTCCACCGCGGCAACGCTGTCTTCGCAATCCTGGATCGTGGTGATCGCCGCTTCCAGCATCACATCCTTGACGCCGGCGGGATCGGCGGCGCCGACCTCGTGTTTGCGGTCGATGGCGATTTCTATATGCAAGCCGTGATTGATCAGCAGCACGGCTGAGAGGCTTTCTTCCGGTCCGAGATAGCCCGCTAACTGCTCCGGATCGCGTAGTCCGTGAACGTCCGCCCCGCAATTCGCTTCGAGTCGGCCATCCGCGACGCTGTATTTCCGCACATCCACATGGCTCGCGCCTTCGAGCGGACAGACCTCGTCAAGGAACTTCCGCACATAGTCGATCACCCGCTGTCCACGCACCGGGTTGTAGCCGCCCCCGCGTTCGGCGCCGCCGGTTTCGTCGATGGCGTCGCTGCCATAGAGCGCGTCGTACAGCGATCCCCAGCGGGCATTGGCGGCATTGACGGCAAAGCGGGCGTTTCTGACCGGCACGACGAGTTGCGGTCCCGCTATCGTCGCGATTTCCGAATCGACATTGGCTGTGGCGATCTCGAAGTTCTCCGGTTCGGGTTGCAGGTAGCCGATCTCGCGCAGATACGACCGATATGCTTCGCGGTCGAATCCGGTGCCCTGATTGCGGTGGTGCCAGTCGTCGATACTCTGTTGCAGTTGATCCCGGTGCGCGAGCAATTCCTCGTTGCGGCCGGCAAAGTCATTGATCAGCCCTTCTAAACCCGGCCAGAAGTCTTCCTGGCTCAGACCGATTTCCGGCAACAGCTCTCCATTGACAAAAGCCGCCAGTTCAGCGGCGACGCGCAAGCCGCCGATCTCAAAATCATCGTTCATCGGGTGGGTGTCCCTTGTTTGTTGATTGACCGGATCGCAACTCTATTTTGTTTGTGGTGCCGCACTGGTCCGCGCGTATAATAGCCCAGTTGACCACATTGGATGAGGATAGTCCGATGAAGCGCCTTGCCGCCGCCGTTTGCCGCCTGTGCCTGCCGCCCTTCGCCATGACGCCGCAGCGGCTGAAGAACAGATCGACATCGACGACGCCATGACCGTTCCCCAATTGAGAGACGAAATCGAAAAGATCGAGAAAGAAGTCTACCGGGTCTTCAATCTGCGCACCGAGGACGAGGTCCTCCACGTTATTTGCCACGAATACACGCCGACGGGCTCGAACATCTCGCAAGAAGCCTGCGAGCCGAACTTCCTGATCGAGGCCCGCTCCCGGAACGCTCGTGCCTACCAGGACGGATTCGATGAATTGCTGAATACGGAAGGACTGCTGGCCGAAACGAGTTCGGACTTCGACAGATTCAACGCGGCCATGGAGGCCCTGAACGAGGAATACGACTACTTCCGCGAACTGAATATAATTCTTGCGGTATTGAGGGGTCGGCTGGAAGAAATACGCTAGCGCAGATTCACTCGGCAAGCAGGGAGATATTTAGTTCGGCGGTAACCAGCGCCTGCCGGTCGAGGGTCTCGCGCACCCATCGGAGCAGGGTCTGTGCGCTCTGCTCCACCAGGTTCTCATAAACCGTCTCGCCATTCACGCTGACCGTTATCGGTTCACTGAAATCCACTTCTTCGGGGCTCAGCAGCAGGCTGAAGCCCGCGACCGCGGTCGCTTCTATTGTGAAGCGATTGCCGTCGCGTTCGACTTTCATAACCGCGGGAAAGTCGGCACTCGCCATGCGGTCGACCCGTAACCACATATTGCGGTTGTAACGGTCGTCCCGGTCCGCCACCCATTGCAGGGATTCCGGAAACGGATCCCGAGGATGTTCGGTCTTGAACCGTTCGATGGCGGGCGTCTCATCCGGCAACCAGCGGGTGTCGTGGCCGCCGCCTTCGATCACGCGGAATACATGTTCGACCTCGGCCTCGATAAGCACATCGATGAAGGACTGCAGAGAAGCCGCGGGATAAAGCCGGTCGAGTTCGCCATTGACGATGTAGAGGGGCTTGGCCGTCAGGTTTTCGAAATAGAGCCGGTAATTGACGCCCCCGGCCGGATTTCGCAGTACGCCGGGATGGCCGATGTAAGGCATGAACGAGGCCCATTCGCTCGGCTGCTTGAAGGCGAAAAAGTAGGCGCCGGTGCCGCCGTCGGAAATGCCCGTCATGCTGACGCGATTGTCGTCGACGTTGTAGAGCCGCTTCACCTCGCGCAATACGGCGGGCAGATTGTCCGCCTGGTTGTCGTGCCACCAGAACGCGTCGCGCCAGGCGGCGGGGACGACGAATATGCGGTCTTCCCGTTGCAGGCTCGCATAGCCTGAACGCCACCAATCGACGCCCGGCCCCCACTCGGGGCGGGCCACGCCGCCATGCAACAGGAACTCGACCGGATAGGAAACTTCCGGATCGTAGGAGTCGGGCACTACCACGCCATAGCGAAAAATCAGGCCGTCGGCGCCGGTGCGCGCAGCCTCCCAGGCGCCGGTTTGGACATCGGACGAAAACGCCGGACCTTCCTTGAGCCAGGCATACAAGGTGGCCACATCGTCGCTAGCGGCCAGCAGCGCCTGTTCGCCGGCGCGTTGTTCTTTGGGAGTGACCGCCTGCCAGAATTCGGTGACGGGATTTCCGCCGCTGTTTTCCGCGGCAGATACTGGCGCGGACGCGGCCAGCAGCCAGGCCGCCGCCAGCCGCAAGTGCTTCGGATTTCCCGTGCCGGGATTACTGTCCGCCAAGCTCGGAATACACCGCGCTGAGAAATCGCTCCGGGTCGCCGTAACGGTCGTTCCAAGCGGCAGTCGGGTCGGCCGCGGCGACCTCGTCGTAATCCATGCCTTGACCGATCATGCTTTCGACGGCATTGGCGGTCTCGATGATCATGTCGCGGAACTCCATGACGTCGGCGCGCGAGGAAACCCC
>JANQSV010000214.1 GCA_028279115.1 Pseudomonadales bacterium | reverse complement strand
TTCCCTGTAGGCTTCGGGCTCGGCATCCATGCCTCGCACGCCCGCTGCACACGCCCCGGCCCGGCGGCGACGGATCGAAGCCACAAATCCAATCCTATGTTGAAAAGTGGAAAATGATGGTATTTTGTGGGCGAATGTGGTTTATTTAGGGGAAATTCCAGAGAAAACGCCATGTTTCGCGGAATGAACACCGTCAGCCTCGACGCCAAGGGGCGTCTGGCCATGCCGGCCCGCTATCGCGAACGCCTGTCGAACGACCATGGCGGCCGCCTCGTCGTGACCATCGATCTCGATACCAGGCATCGCTGCCTGTCGCTGTATCTCCCGGCCGAATGGGAGAAGATCGAACGGCAGATCGACGGAATGTCCGGACTCAACGAGCACGTGCGCCGCATCAAGCATCTGCTCATCGGCCACGCCAGCGATCTCGAATTAGACAGCATTGGCCGCGTGTTGTTGCCAAAGGATTTGCGCGACCACGCCGGACTCGAAAAACAGGTCTGTCTGGTCGGCCAGTGCAAGAAACTGGAAATCTGGAGCCAGGAAAACTGGCTGTCGAAGCGCGACGAATGGCTGGAAGAAGTGCACGAACAGGGAGAATTGCCCGAAGAGCTCACGAATCTGGCTCTGTAAAGGCGCACGGCGATGAATGGCGCAGCCGGGCATCAGCCGGTAATGAGGGCAGCGGTGGTGGAAGCATTGAACCTGCGACAGGACGGAGTCTATCTCGACGCCACTTTCGGCCGCGGCGGACATAGCGCCGCCATCCTTCAGCGGCTCGGAACCGGCGGCCGCCTGCTCGCCATGGACCGGGATCCGGAGGCCATAGCCGCGGCCCGGGAAATGGCTGCCGAGGATCCGCGCCTCGAAGTCATCGACCGGCGCTTTGGCGAGCTGCGCTCCGAACTCGCCGAGCGAGGGCTCGAAGGCACCGTCGACGGCGTCCTATTCGATCTTGGCCTGTCTTCACCGCAAGTCGACGACAGCAGCCGGGGCTTCAGCTTCAGCGGTGACGGCCCGCTCGACATGCGCATGGATCCGCGCACCGGCTCAAGCGCGGCCGAATGGATCGATACCGCGTCCGAACGCGAACTGGCTGACGCGATTTTCCGTTATGGAGAGGAAAGACATTCCCGGCGCATCGCCTCGCGCATAATAAAGGAAAGGAAAAGCGAACCGATCGCGACCACCGGCCGGCTTGCGGCGATCATCGCCTCCGCCTTGCCCCGCCGGGAGCGCCGCAAGCATCCCGCCACCCGCGCCTTCCAGGGCATTCGCATCCACATCAACGAGGAACTCGACGAACTCCACAAGGGTCTGGCGGGTGCGCTGGAAGCGCTGCGCGACGGAGGCCGGCTCGCGGTGATCAGTTTCCATTCGCTGGAAGATCGCATCGTCAAGCGTTTCATTCTCGATCAGTCCCGGGGCGATGATTTTCCCCGCGATTTGCCGGTTACGAAAGGGCAACTGCGGGAGCGAATTCGGCCGATAGGTAAGTCAAGACGCGCCACCGCCACTGAGGTGGCGCGAAATCCGCGCGCCCGCAGTGCGGTATTGCGCGTGGCGGAGAAATTGCAATGAATACCGCAGCCGGAACCCGGCGCCGTCAGGCCCGGCCGAGCGGAGCCCATGGCCGTCCTTCACCCTGGACGTGGGCCGGGCTGGGCCAAGCTTCGACCTGGGCCTTGCTGATATTGCTACTGGCGATTTTCCTGACCGGGCTCGTCATGGTCGATGTCACCCAGCAACACCGGCAGATGTCGCGGGAGTTACAGGAATTGCGCGAGCGGGTTTATCTGCAGGAAGAGGAAAGAGGGCGCCTGTTGCTGGAAATAAGCACATTCGGCCTTGCCGACAGAATCGAGCGCGTCGCCCGCGAGGAACTGCGGATGCGTGTCCCTGAACCGGAAGAGATCGTGGTCGTGCGCAATGATTGACCGGAAGAAAACGAATCCCGCCGACGCCTGGCGGCCGATGCTGCTGCTCCTGATAATGGCGCTGTGTGTCGGCGCCGCGGGCTGGAAGGCGGTGGCCCTGCACGTGCTGGAGCGCGATTTTCTGCAGGAGGAAGGCGATGCGCGCACCGTGCGCACGGTGCCGCTGGTGGCCAATCGCGGTCTGATTACCGATCGCAACGGCGAACCCCTTGCTGTCAGCACACCGGTCATGTCGCTCTGGGCCGACCCTTCCGAAATCAATCCGCGAGGGGAGGGAATCGGCGAACTCGCGCGCCTGCTCGAACTCGACGCCGTAGCCTTGCGCGCTCGTCTTGAAGAGAATCGCGAACGCCGGTTCATGTACCTGCAGCGCCATCTGGCGCCGTTCGAGGCCGAGCGGGTGCTTGCGCTGGGCATTTCCGGCGTCTACGAACAGCAGGAATATCGCCGGTTCTATCCCCACGGCGAGGTGACCGCTCATCTGATCGGCTTCAACGATATCGACGACAACGGCCAGGAAGGCATGGAGCGCGCGTATAACGCCTGGCTCAAGGGCGCCCCCGGCAGCCGCCGCGTGATCAAGGACCGCCGCGGCAACGTCATCGAGGCGCTCAACACGATCGAGCTCGCCCAGCCGGGCAAGGATCTGCGGTTGAGCATCGATATCCGCTTGCAGAATCTCGTCTATCGGGAACTGAAATCCGCCTATCTGGAACGCCGGGCCACCGCCGCCACGGCGGTCGTGCTCGACGTGGAAACCGGCGAAGTGCTCGCGGCCGCCAACCAGCCATCCTACAACCCGCACAACAAGACGCTGATCGATGATCACAGCGTGACTCGCAATCGCGCATTCACGGACATCTACGAGCCCGGCTCGACCATGAAGCCCTTCACCATCGCGGCCGCGCTGGAATCCGGACGCTTCACCCCCGACACCGTCATCGAAACCGGCAACGGCTGGATGGTCGTAGGCGGCCGCACGGTGCAGGACCTGTTCGCATACGGCGCCTTGACCACCACCGGCGTCATTACCAAATCGAGCAATGTGGGCACCAGCCTGATCGCCGCCGAGATCGGCGCCGGTCCGATCGTCGACGTGCTTGAACGCTTCGGATTCGGCCGGGCGCCGGAAACGGGATTTCCCGGCGAGCAGGCCGGCGTCGTTCCCGATCCCGGACGTCTGGGTCAGCACGCCACCGCGGTGCTTTCCTTCGGTTACGGCGTATCGGCCACCGCGGTGCATCTGGCTCGGGCCTATTCGATTTTCGCCGACGAAGGCCGCCGCAAGCCGGTTTCCCTGCTCGGCCTGAGCGAGAGAGAGATCGCCGGGTTGCCGCGGGAACGCGTGATCAGCCCGATCATTGCCGCGCAGGTCCTGGAAATGCTCGAAACCGTGGTTGACCGCTCCCGCGGAGGCGCGGTAACCGGCGCCCGTATACCCTTGTACCAGGTGGCCGGCAAAACGGGCACCTCGCATGTGGTCGGCGCTTCGGGTTACGAGGAGAACCTGCACAATGCGCTGTTCGTCGGACTGGCGCCGGCGGTGAACCCCGAGATCGTGGTCGTCGTCATCGTCAACGAGCCCAGGGGCGACGAGCATCTCGGCGGCGCGGTAGCGGCGCCGGTGTTTTCCGGAATTGCCGCGGGCGCAATGCGAATCCTGAATGTGCCGCCGGACGATGCGCCGCGGCCTGAACCCGCCCCTCGGGGTTCCGTGCAAACCGGCGCCGAGGGCCTGCCCGAACTATGAACTCCGCCGAACTGCTGCCCGTCAATGTCAGTCTCCCGGAATTGATTCACGGGTTGGTGGATTTCGGGCGAGAGGCGGACGAACTCGATATCGAAGTCGGCGGAGTGCAACTCGACAGCCGCAAGGTAAGGCCGGGAGAGTTGTTCATGGCGACCTTCGGCCGGACTCATGACGCCCGTGAATTCATCGGTGCGGCGATCAGCCGCGGGGCGGCCGCAGTGCTTGCCGAATCCGGACGCGATTGGCATGGTGTGCGCCGGCTCGGCAACGTTCCGGTCATCGCGGTCGATCACCTGATGGCCAAGACCAGTGAAATCGCCGGCCGATTCTACCGGGAGCCGTCCAGACGCTTGTCGGTCATCGGCGTCACTGGCACCAACGGCAAGACCACCTGTTCCCAATATATCGCCCGCCTGCTTGAGCGGACGGGCTGCCCGGCGGGAGTTGTTGGCACTCTCGGCTATGGCGTTCCCGGCGAACTCGCCGAAAGCCCCCTGACCACGCCGGACGCTGTCTTTACGCAAAAGGCGCTGGCGGAACTGGCTCATACCGGCCTGCGCGCCGTAGCAATGGAAGTCTCCTCCGTGGGATTGCATCAGCGGCGCGTGAACGGCGTACATTTCAATACCGCGGTTTTTACGAACCTGACCCGGGACCATCTCGACTATCACGACAGCATGGAAGCCTATGGCGCCAGCAAACGCAGACTGTTCTCCAGTTCCGGACTGCGCCATGCGGTCGTCAATCTCGACGATCCCTATGGCATCAGGGTCGTCAACGACCTGAACTCCTCGGTGGATGTGACCACCTTCGGCATCGGCAATCGCCAGGCGACGATCCGGGCGGAAGATGTAACCGTCACGAAACAGGGTTTTCGCGCGGAGATCCATACGCCGGTGGGCGCCGGCCTCATCGACTGCAAATTGCTCGGCAGATTCAACGTCAGCAACATACTTGCCGCAATCGGCGCCTTGCTCGCGGTTCATGACAAGCCCGGTGGCCTGGGTATCGAACGAATCTGCGAACTCATCTCGGATCTGCGTTCGGTGGACGGCCGCATGGAAGTCTGGGGAGGCGACGACGATGTAGCCGCCGTGGTCGATTACTCCCATACTCCTGATGGACTCGAAGGCGCCTTGCGCGCCCTCCGGGAGCATTTCACGGGCCGATTGTGGTGCGTTTTCGGCTGCGGCGGCAATCGGGACAGGGGCAAGCGGCCGATCATGGGCGCCCTTGCCGAAAAACTTGCCGACCGTACCGTGATCACCGATGACAATCCGAGGCTGGAAGACGGCGATGCGATCGTGAGCGAGATTCTCAGCGGCATGGCGGCGCCGGCGGCGGCGCATGTCGAGCGAGACCGGGAACGGGCGATCCGCCATGCTATCTCCGAAGCCGGATCCGGCGATGTAGTGCTCATTGCCGGCAAGGGGCACGAGGACTACCAGGAAATCGGCGCGAAGCGAAGCCGTTTCAGTGACGCCGGCGTAGTAAGAAAAGCAATGCTGGAGCGCGCTTCCGCATCGCGGGAAGCGCAACCGGAAACGCAAGAATGATAGGCGCCATGATGCTCGATACGCTGGCCAAGGAGTTGAAGACCGAATTGATCGGCTCCAATGCCGGTTTTGACGCGGTATCCACCGACACCCGCAGTTTGCGCGCGGGCGAGTTGTTCGTCGCGCTCAGCGGCGAGAACTTCGACGGCAACGAGTTCGTTCCGGAGGCGCGCCGGCGCGGCGCCGCGGGTGCGGTGGTCAGCCGGCTTTCCGGCGAAGATCTGCCACAGTTGCTCGTCGCCGATACCGGCCTGGCATTGGCGCGGATCGCACGCATGAATCGCGAGCGTTCCTCGGCCCGGGTGCTTGCGGTTACCGGCAGCCAGGGCAAGACCACGGTCAAGGAAATGCTGCGCGCGATTCTGTCGCTCGAAGGCGAATGCCTGGCGACCCGCGCCAATCTGAACAATACCGTCGGCGTGCCCTTGACCCTGTTGCAACTCGAAGCCCGGCATCGCTTTGCGGTAATCGAGATGGGCGCCAACCGGGCCGGGGAAATAGCTTTCAGCACGGCCGCGGCACAGCCCGATATCGCGCTGATAACCAATGCCGCCATGGCTCATACCGAAGGCTTCGGCGGCCTGCAGGGCGTAGTCCGGGCCAAGGGCGAAATCATCGAGGGATTGCGGCCGGATGGAACCCTGCTGCTGAACGCCGCCGATCCCAATGCCGACCAATGGCGCCGGCGCGGCGCCGCTTTTCGCCTGCGGCAGTTCGGCTTGCACGAAGTTCCCGGCGAGTCGGACTACCACGCCGCGGATATCGCACTGAACGGGAGCGGACAGCCCGCTTTCACGCTGGCCGGTCCTCATGGGCGGCTCGATATTCAACTGCAATTGCTCGGCGAGCACAACATAGCGAATGCCGTGGCGGCGGCGGCGGCGGCGTTCGAGGCCGGCGCCGGCCCGGACGCCGTGCGGCGGGGTCTCGAGTCGGCGGAGCCGGTTCCAGGCAGACTCTGCCCGTTAGCGGGCCGCGGCGGATTGCGCATCATCGACGACAGCTACAATGCCGGTCCCGGCTCGTTCCGCGCGGCCATAGACCTGCTCGCGGCATTGCCGGGTCCACACATGCTGGTGGCCGGCGATATGCTCGAACTCGGCGATTGCGCGGAAGCCATGCATCACGAAGTCGGGCGCTACGCTGCGATCCGCGGTATCGAACGACTATGGGCCGCGGGCGATCTTTGCGGGCAGATGACTCGGGGTTTCGGCGCGAACGGCAGGCATTTCCCCGATCGGCAGGAAATGATCGGGGCGCTGCCCGGCTCGCTCGAGCCGGATTGCGTCGTACTCGTGAAAGGTTCCCGGGGGTCCCGCATGGATGAAGTCGTCGCGGCGCTGCGAAATGGAGGTACTGACTGATGATTTACTGGCTATCCGAATACCTGATGTCGATCGACAGCAGTTTCGCGGTATTGCAATACATTACCGTGCGCGCGGCTTTCAGCGTCATTACCGCCCTGATCGTTTCGCTGATTTTCGGCCCGCTCGTCATCGATCGTCTCAACGTGGCCCAGGTCGGCCAGGTCGTGCGAACGGACGGGCCCCAGACGCACTTCGAAAAAGCCGGCACTCCCACCATGGGCGGCGTCCTGATCCTGCTCAGCATAACCGTCAGCACGATCCTGTGGGCGGACTGGAACAATCATTACGTCTGGATCGTGCTTGCCGTGACCTTGCTGTTCGGCGCAGTGGGTTTTGTCGACGACTACCGCAAGCTCGTCAAGCGCGATCCGGCAGGGCTGCCAGCGCGCTGGAAATATTTCTGGCAGTCGGTATTCGGCCTGGCCGGCGCGGTCGTGCTTTATATCTCAGCCCCTGGAAGTATCGAACTCGAATACATCGTGCCTTTCTTCAAGGATGTCGCCCTCAACCTCGGCATCGTCTACGTCATCATCAGCTATTTCATGATCGTCGGCTTCAGCAACGCGGTGAATCTTACCGACGGCCTCGACGGCCTCGCCATTCTGCCGACCGTGCTGGTCGGCGGCGCGCTGGGCGTGATCGCCTATCTCGCGGGGCACAGCGAGTTTTCCGCCTATCTGAATATTCCCTATATCTCGGGTTCCGGGGAAATCTCGATCTTCGCCGGCGCGCTGCTTGGCGCCGGTCTCGGTTTCCTCTGGTTCAACACCTATCCGGCCCAGGTTTTCATGGGCGACATCGGTGCGCTGGCGCTCGGCGCGGCGCTCGGCGTAATGGCGATCATATCC
The DNA here is from genome assembly GCA_028279115.1 of Pseudomonadales bacterium. Lineage (GTDB taxonomy): Bacteria > Pseudomonadota > Gammaproteobacteria > Pseudomonadales > Pseudohongiellaceae > UBA9145. The sequence continues at coordinate 1,028 of JANQSV010000214.1, read as the reverse complement.
CGGCACGAGATCGTACTTTTCATCATGGGCGGAGTGTTCGTCGTGGAAACGGCTTCGGTAATCATCCAGGTGGCCTCGTTCAAGCTGACCGGCAGGCGCATCTTCCGCATGGCGCCCTTGCACCATCATTTCGAACTGAAGGGATGGCCCGAGCCGCGGGTGATCGTGCGCTTCTGGATCATAACCCTGATGCTGGTCCTGTTCGGACTGGTGACCCTTAAATTGCGTTGAGGAGACGGTACGCAAATGATCCCCGGTTCGCGGCAAAATCCGGCCAGCGTCATCGTCGGTCTCGGCGATACCGGGTTCTCCTGCGCGCGTTACTTCATCCGCCGCAGTCGGCAGTTCAGGATTGTAGACACTCGTCCGCAGCCGCCGCGGCTGGCGGACCTGGTGAATCTGAAGCCGGATGTCGAAGTCGAACTCGGGGAATTTCGCGCCGAGCGATTGTTCGGAGTGCGCGAACTCGTCGTCAGTCCCGGTGTCGATCTGCGCACGCCGGCGCTGGCGGCCGCGGCCCGCGCCGGCGTGCCGATTACCGGCGATATCGATATCTTCTCGCGTGAGGCCCGGAGCCCGGTCGTCGCCGTCACCGGCTCCAACGGCAAGAGTACCGTGGTTGCCATGTTGGCCGGGATTCTCGATGAGGCCAATGTCGATTACGGGCTCGGCGGCAATCTCGACGGGCGCCTATTCCGCCCGGCGCTGGATCTGCTCGAAGAAGAGAGTGACTGGTATCTGCTTGAGATTTCGAGTTTCCAGCTCGAAACGACGCAGCAATTGAACGCAGACGTCGCATTGATACTCAACATCAGCCCCGATCACCTCGATCGCTATGACAGTCTCGGCGACTATATCCGCGCCAAGCAGCGCATTTTCCGAGGCTGCAGCCGGATCGTGCTGAATCGGGACGAGCCTTGCAGCCGGCCGCCGGATTCCGCGGCGGCTCCGGTGATCAGTTACGGGCTCGATGCGCCGGCGCCGGGCCAGGCCGGATTGCTGCGGTGCGACGGCGAGCGCTGGCTCGC
>JANQSV010000209.1 GCA_028279115.1 Pseudomonadales bacterium | reverse complement strand
CGCTGGCATCAAGCCGCCTCCGCCGCCCTCGCGGCGGTCGCCGCCTCGATCTGGCTGCCGCGCCGTTTCCCGCGGGCGGCCGCCTTGCGGCAGCGAATGCTGCTGCGCCTGCCGATGATCGGACCGCTGTTGCGCAATGCCGCCATCGCCCGTTTTTCCCGCACCCTGGCGACCTTGTTCCGAGCCGGCGCGCCGCTGACCGATGCGCTTGAATCCGTTGCCGACGCGACGGGCAATGCGGTTTACGCCGAAGCCGCCCGCGCCATCCGCGAGGACGTGCGCAACGGCCAATCGCTCGCCGGCGCGATTCGTACGGCGAAACTGTTTCCACCCATGCTCGAACAACTGGTCGGCATCGGCGAAGAGTCCGGCGCGCTGGACGGCATGCTCGACAAATGCGCCAGCTTTTTCGAAGAAGACGTTGAAAGTCGGGTAGACCGCTTAACGGCTCTGCTTGAGCCCTTTATAATGGCCGTGCTCGGGCTTCTGGTCGGCGGCTTGATGATCGCCATGTATCTGCCGATCTTCCAGCTCGGCTCGGTCCTGTAACTTACGGCTACTCCATGCAATTCGTGGAACTTCTCAATAACTCGCCCAGTCTGGCCTCCACCGTTTTTCTGGTTCTCGGTCTGCTGATTGGAAGTTTCGTCAACGTCGTGACATATCGCCTGCCGATCATGCTCAATCGGCAATGGCAGATCGAGACCAGACATTTTCTCGGCTTGCTGGAAGACCCCCGCAACGCCGAAGGCAGGCCTTTCAATCTGATCCGGCCCTGGTCCCATTGCCCGAATTGCAAACGCCGCATCAGACCCCGGGAAATGATCCCCGTATTCAGCTATGTGCTGTTGCTTGGAAAATGCGCCGGCTGCCGACAGCGGATCTCGCCGCGTTATCCCCTGGTGGAGTTGGCCTGCGGCTTGTTGGCCGGGCTGCTGGTCCTGATGTACGGCGTCGGCTGGCTCGCCCTGGCGCTGCTGGCGTTCTGTTACGCCCTGATCGCGCTCGCGGTTATCGACGCCGAAAACCAGTTGCTGCCGGACATACTTACCTTGCCGCTGCTCTGGCTGGGCCTGCTGCTGAATGCGTTCTCCCCTGACCTGCTCGGAACCGGCGCCGCCGACGCCATCATCGGCGCGGCCGCCGCATACGCCCTGCTTGGCGGATTCCACTACGCCTACCGCCTGTTGACCGGCAAGGAAGGCATGGCCCAAGGCGACTTCAAGCTGCTTGCCGCCATGTGCGCCTGGCTGGGCTGGATCGCCTTGCCGTTCATCGTGCTCATTTCATCGGTCACCGGCGCGATCTGGGGTCTGATCCTGGTCACGATTCACGGCCGATCCTGGTTGCAGCCGCTCGCTTTCGGACCTTTTCTGGTCTTCGCGGGCTTCACGGTGCTGCTCACAGGGCCGGAACGCATGGCCGGCTGGCTCGGCTGAAGGAAATCCCGGAGCGTGTTCACGGTGGGATTGACCGGCGGCATCGGCAGCGGCAAAAGCGCCATAGCCGGCATATTTGCCGAATTGGGTGTGGAGATCATCGACGCCGACCTCGTGGCGCGCGAAGTCGTCGAACCGCCGAGCCCCGCGCTCGACGCCATCCGCGCGCGGCACGGCGAACAAATATTGACCGCCGAAGGCACGCTCGACCGGCCGCGCATGCGCAAACTGGTCTTTGCCATTGAGGCCGAGCGCGCCTGGCTCGAAAACTTGCTGCATCCGCTGATCGATGCGCGCATCCGGCAAAGAATAGCCGCCTGCCAAGGCGCCTATTGCATGCTCGTTTCGCCGCTTTTGCTGGAAACTTCCCAACGCCGGCTCGTCGACCGCGTACTCGTGGCCGATGTCTCCAAACAAACCCAGTTGCAGCGCAGCTTGTTGCGGGATCAGGGCGAGCGCGCCACCATCGAGGCGATCATCGACGCCCAAGCCAGCCGCGAAGAACGTTTGCGCGCGGCCGACGAGGTAATCGACAACGAAGACCCCCCAAGCGCGCTTGCGGCCCGTGTGAGAGACTTGCACACAGGTTATCTGGCAATCGCGAAAGCGCATGAATGACAAAATCAATTTGATAAACTGCCCGAACTGCGGCAAAGAAGTGGAGTGGACCAAAGACAACCACTACCGCCCCTTCTGCTGCGAGCGCTGCCGACTCATCGACCTGGGCGAATGGGCCGCTGAAAGATACCGCGTCCCGGGCGAACCAACCCCACCGCCCGACAAACCCGACTCCGAATCCCTGCAGTGAAGTCAGGTCCATTCATACCGGACTTTCAAGTCATTCATATGATTTGAATGCATTTGCGGAGTACGGACGGCAATCGATTTCTTGCGCTTGAAGTTCACCAAACCGCAACCAGGCTGCGATTGCGCCAAATTTGTTCCGAGTTTTTCGGACATCCGATATGCCGTTTGACCCAGTCCTTCAGACCAATCCCTCCAGGCATCCACCGTACCCACACCGAAAAATCGCAAGCACTCGGCTACCGTCCCGGCTTTATCCCGGTGAGTGTCGATCCATCCGAATTTTCGCATTTGCGCTAACGGTAGCTCATCAAGCCATCGGAGGAACGCCGTTGCCGGCTAACGGCCTTCTACGCGGATGGTGACGATGTCGATATCGCGGTATTGCTGGTGGTTGATCGACGAGGCCGCGTGCCGCAGCAGCCGCAGCGACACTTCGCGGTCGGTCGACGGTTCCGAGGGCGTATCCTTGATCACCGTCAGCAGATCCTGGATGTTCTCGCCGCCCGGCGAGGCGATGAATTCGAGCACGGCGTCGGCGCCGTCACGATAAGCCACAATTTGCAGGCTTCGCTCCGGCCGCGGTTCGTCGGTTTCGTCGCCGAGCAAAGTGTACAGGGTTTCTTCGCCGGCGAGTTCGAGTCGGGCTTCGATCACGCCGTCCATGTCGTTGTGCGCCGCGAATTGCGCCAGGAACTTCTGGATCAGTGGCAGCGTCGTGGCCGCCAGCGGCATTTCTATCGTGCGCCGCCGCGGCGCCGCAATCATCAGGAAGAGGTTCATGAGCATCGCGCAGAGCCCGCCCGCGGTCATGCCGTTCTGCAGCAGGCCGCCGGCGAATTCGGACACGATGCCGGGAAAGATCACCCCGCCCTGGCAGCCGACGCCGATCCAGAAAGACACGCCGACGATGACGCCGCCCCGATAGTCGATGCCATGTTGCACGATGATCTTCATACCGAGGACGAACAGCATCGAGAGCAGCACTGTGGTGTAGGCGCCTACCACCGGTCCGGGAATGGCCAATATCACCGCGAGAAACTTCGGTGAAAACGCCGCGATGATGAACACCAAGCCCAGGGCGATGCCGACCATGCGCGAGGCTACGCCGGTGAGCTCGGTGACGGCTACGCTCGAAGAATAGGTGGTATTCGGCACCGTGCCCGCCAGCCCGGAGAGCAGGTTCCCCAGCCCGTCGGCGCCGACCGCGCCTTGCACGGCGCGAAAATCGACAGCTCGCGGCTTGCGCCAGGATACTCGTTGAATCGCGACCGAATCGCCGATGGTTTCTATCGCGCCGATCAGGGTTACGAATATGAAACTCGGCAGCAGCGCCCAGAACACAGAGCCGAATTCGACGCTGATGCCGGGCCAGCCTGACGCCGGCACCCCGATCCAGGCCGCATCGGCCACGCGCTGCACATCGTACAGCCCGAACAGGCTGGAAACCAGCGAGCCGATGACGACACCGATGACCAGCGCCCAGAGCCGCAGCGCGCCGGTCGCTTTCAGCGCGATCAGCACCACGGCCAACAAGGTGATGAGAGCGCTGATCGGCGCCCCGGCCGGATTGGCTGCGGCGGGTATGTCTTCCAGCAGATCCCAGATGATCGGCATGACGGTAACCGGAATCAGCATGATCACCGTACCGGATACGACCGGCGTCAACACGCGCCGCAGAAGGGAGAGTCGCGCCGACAGCGTGAACTGGAACAGGGAGGAAGCGATCACCAGGGCGGCGAGCACCGCCGGGCCGCCTTGCACCAGGGCGGTAACGCAGACCGCGATGAAAGCGCCCGACGTGCCCATGGCCAGCACGTAGCCGGCGCCGAGCCGGCCCACGCGAACGGCCTGTATTATCGTGCTCAGGCCGCTGACGATCACCGCCGCGAACACGGCCCAATTGAGATAGGTTTCGCCGCCATCGGCGGCGCGGATGACGATGGCGGGCGTCAGTACGATTCCCGCGACGGTGAGCAGCGCGAGCTGCGCGCCAAGGCCCAGGGCTAGCGCTCCAGGCGGTTTTTCGTCGGGTTCATAGCGCACACCTGCGCGTTGTTCGTTCTGATCTGTGCCCATAGTCGTTTCCCTATTTCTTATCCCATCACTTCATAACCACTCCACTCCCGCTTGCCCTTCGATGCTGGTGCGGCCTTGCTAAATCTCGTTGCGGCGGGCGAACCGGTTGATATGTTCCGCCGCGCGGAAGGCCAGCGCCATGATCGTCATGGTCGGCTGGCCGCGGCTTGACGTAACCAGGGAACTGCCGTCGCACAGGAACAGGTTGGGGACGTCATGGGAGCGATGGTGGCGGTCGACGACCGAGGTCGCGGGATCGTCGCCCATGCGGCAGGTGCCGAGCATGTGCGAACTGTTGGTCTGGCCGTTTTCCGGAAAACTCGCATGAATCTGCAAGGCGCCGGCCGCCTCCATCAGCTCAACGGAACGATCCATGAAAAAACGCATGGTCGCGAGATCGTCCGGATGGTCCATGTAAGTGCAGCGCAATGCGGGAAGGCCCCACTTGTCCCGCACTTCCGGATCCAGGGTTATGTTGTTCGAATCAAGCGGCAATGACGTGGTATGACCGTCGAAAGCTGCGGAATGAGTGAAGTCTTCGCGCAACAAAGACTTGTATTCGCTGCCCCAGGTCGGCCCGCCGAACATGCTGCTGGCTATCGCCGACTCCATTGCCGTGCCGCTGCGCACCGGGTGGCGGCCGTCGATGCCGCCGCCGCCATAGAAGCCCTCGGCAGGATCGATTTCGTACCAGTCGTGGACAACGCGGGTAGCAGGAATGCTCTTGAAGGCGTTGACGGGTTCGGGGAACAAGCCGGATACTTCGCTATAGCCGTTGAACATGAGATTGCGGCCAACGAAGCCGCTGCCGTTGGCGAGCCCGTCGGGAAAGCGGGAGGATTCGGACAACAGCAGCAAGCGCGGCGTCTCCGCGCCATTGGCGCAAATCACAACCGCCCGGGCGCGCTGGGATTGCTCCGCGCCGTCCGCGTCGAAATAGACCACCTCGCTGGCGCGTCCGGCGGCGTCGGTTGCTACCCGCGCCACCGCACAATGCGTACGCAACTCGTAATTGCCCGACGCCAGCGCGGCGGGAATCATGGTGATCATCGTCGAAGACTTCGCGTTCACCTCGCAGCCGAAGCCGAGGCAGTGGCCGCAATGGATGCAGCCCGGTCTGCCCTTATGGGGTTGCGAGAGAATCGCCACCGGCGCCGGATAGGCGGTGCGGCCGAGCGCCCTGGCGCCGCGTTCGAGCAGCACGTCGGAACCTTTCACCGGCATCGGCGGACAGGGATAATCGCGTGAACGCGGCGGATCCCAGGGGCCTTGCAGGCCGGATACGCCGACTTCCCAATCCACCCGGGTGTAATAAGGTTCGAGTTCTTCGTATCGGATCGGCCAATCGGCGAAATTAGTGCCGGCGATCGTGCCGCGCACACTGGCTTCCATGAAATCGATCGGCCGCAAGCGCCAGAAATTGCCGGAAAAATGCAGGCTGCTGCCGCCGACGTTGTGCGCGTAGTTGCATACCCTGTCGCGCACGGTCGCGGTCTCGTCCGCGCTTTTGCGGAAGGTCTGCGGAAGACCTTGTCGGTGGTTCCAGGTCAGATCGTGATTGTTGAAAGTGCCCCATTCGTCGCGCCCGAAGTCGGCCGCCTGCAAATGCGGGCCTTGTTCCAGTTGCACGACCGAATGTCCGGCTTCCGCGAGCTCCTTCGCGACGATGCCGCCCGCCGCGCCGGAACCGACAATGACGAAATCGACTGCTTCCCGGGTCGGGAACGACGCGCCGGCCATGCCTATTGCCCTCCCCTGTTCATGTAATCCTCGTCGTAGAAGCCGAAGGGCGGCTGCCAGACGGGACGCGGCTCGAAGCCGATCAGTTCATAGCCGACTCCATCGCGGTTGCCGCCGTACTCCGGCAAGGCGAACATGCCGGCGACGGTGAGATAGCGGATCGTGGCGAAGAACTCGGTATTTTCGATCTCGCGCAGCAGTCGGTCCTGTTGTTCGGCGCTCAAGGCGGAAAAACTCGTGGCCTGGAATTCGGCGTCGGCCCGGTTTTGCAATTCCACCAGGCCGTCACGCAGGATCTGCAATTCCCGTTCGCGCTGATCGTCGAGCACGGTGTCCATGAAATGCACGGCGCCGGCTTCGCGGGCGCCGGGGGTGTCATCCGGTGGAATGATACGGTCGGCGATTGCGGCGAATTCCTCCGCCTCTTCGGTGCCGAGGAGTTGCAGGCCGATGCCGTCGAGCTGATTTTGCGCGGAGCGGGAGCACGCGGCGAGAATCGCCGGCATGCTGAGCACGATCGCCGAACGCGGCAATGCTTTCAGCGTCGATCTCAGCAATGCGCGGCGGGAAAGAATGTGGCGTTGCATTTCCTGCCCAGGCCGAAACCGCCCAGATTGCCCAAAGGCAAGTCCGGGCCGACCCCCCTTATGACCTGCGGCCAATATAGCACAACAGCATCCCGTATTGCCGTTTCGTTCCCGCTATTGCCGTTTCGTCGCATGGCCGTTGCCAGACACGATCCCGCAGGGCTAGATTCGATCGCAAGTCAGTCAATTCCGCATGGGAGCACGATCATGAATACGAACAAACTCATCAAGGCATGCCTGCTCGCCGCAGCGCTCGGCGTCTATACCCAGGCAGCGGCCGACACCTTGACCATCGTCATCGAGGACATCCGTGACGCCAGCGGCACCGTGCAGATTCAGGTGCTTGCCGGACAGGCGCAATTCGAAGGCGGCGGCGCGGTGGCGCAATTCCTCGAGCAGGCGGTTGAAGGTTCGCTGACGGTGGTGGCCGAAGACCTGCCGCCCGGAGAATACGCCATCAGGATCATGCACGACGTGAACGGCAACGACGAACTCGACGCCAACTTCGTCGGCGCGCCCACCGAGCCCTACGCCTTCTCCAACAACGCCAAGGGCATGTTCGATCCGGCCTCCTGGGAAGACGCGCGCTTCGTGCTCGAAGGCGAAGTCACCCAGGTAATCAGCCTGGTGCACTGAGAGGGTGAGGCCCGGTCGGCGCAGCCGACGGAAAGCGTAGCTTTTCGAGGGCCGAACGACTTGCCATGGATGGCAAGGCTGGGGGTAATCGAAGCCGTACATCTCGCGCCAAGGACGGCATGATTGAACTTAATCGAAGTCACAAAGCGGAGAATCAACCATGCAACGACGTGAATTCTCGAAACTTCTCGCGCTGCTGGCCTGCCCATGGCCGGCCGGCGTCCTGGCCCAGGCCGGCGATTCGGACTGGTCCGAACAGTTCGCGCAAGCGCTGGAAGAATTTCCCTGGCTGGCCGCCTGGGGCAACATCGATCGCGACCACTACCGCAGCGATGCGGAGATCTCGGGCCGCTGGCCCGAGGAGTTGAATGGCACACTGTACCGCACCGGTCCGGCCGGACACGAAGCCTTCGGTTATCGCAACCGCCACTGGTTTGACGGCGACGGCATGGTGCACGCTTATCGAATCGGCGGCGATGGCGTCCGGCACGAGGCGCGGCTGGTGGAAACCGCAAAGGTAAAGGCGGAGCGAGCCGCCGGCCGCGCACTGTATCCGGGCCTGGCGGCGGCGCCCCCCGGCGCCGTCGGATCGACGGGTCCCGACGATCAGAATCCGGCGAATACCAGCATTCTCCATCACCATGGCCGCCTGCTGGCGCTTTGGGAAGCCGGCAGCCCTCATGAAATAGATCCGGATGATCTGTCCACCGTGGGTCTCTATTCGTTTGTCGAACCCGGCGGCGGTTCGAGCATGCGAGGCGTACCGTTTTCCGCCCACCCCAGGGTCGATGTCGACGGCAGCGTGTGGAATTTCGGCTATGCCTCGGCCGCGGACCTGCTGGTGTTCTGGCATATCGGCGCCGACGGTTCCCTGCTGAACGCGGGACGCGTGGCGGTCGAACCGATGACGATGCCGCACGATTTCGTCGTCACCGAACGGCGCCTGGTGTTGCTGCTGCCGCCCTTTCACTACCGGCCGCAGGCGAACGCCGAGGGTTTCCTCAACATGCACGAATGGCGGTCGGAAGACCCTTGCCGCGTGCTGGTGGTGGACAAAAACGACCTGTCCAGCCATTTCTTGCTGGAACTGCCCGCGCAATGGGTCTTCCATTTCGGCAACGCCTGGGAAGACAGCGCCGGAGTCATCCGCTTCGACGCCGCCCGGGCGCCGGACCCCAGCATCATGACGGAGACCTTTACGGAAATCATGCGCGGCAATCCCGTTTACGGCAGAGCCGCGCGTCATTACGGCTATCGGCTCGATACGCGGGCGCGGACGATTTCCGAGGAAGCCATGCTCGAGCCGGGAATATTCACCGAGTTTCCGAGTATTGACCCGAGAGTGGGTTGCCGACAGTATCGCAAGCTCGTCTTTCTCTCCCAAAGCGGGGCCAACCCGGCGGAACACGGAACATTGAACGAGGTCAATCTGTTCGATATCGAGAGCGGGCGGCGCGACTGCTTCCGCTACCCGGACACCCGGATCCCGGAAGAACATCTGTACGTGCCGCGACCCGGCAGCGAACCCGAGACCGGCGGCTGGATTCTCGGCTCCGCTTTCGACTGGTTGCAAGGGAAACAGATTCTCAATCTGTTCGACGCTGAAGCCGTCGCCGACGGCCCCGTCGCCGACGCTGAACTTCCCTATGCGATTCCCTTGGGGTTGCATGGAAAATTCATTGAAAGTTGAGAATTCCCCAATGTCATTCCGCGCGAAGCGGAGCGTAGCCGCGGAATCTCCCGGCAACTGCGGCCCCTCAACGAGATTCCGCGGCAAAATGGCGGGAATGCCATTTTGGACGGCGCGCAGCGCCCCCCCCCCGCAGGAGTGGCGGGGCATGAATGCCCCGAGTCACTTCGCGCGGAATGACAAGGACGAGGATAAGGCGGCATGATGCGATTTGTCGCCAGATTTTTCCAGGTGGGCGTATTTTCATCCGCGGCCGCGACACTGATCTGGTGGCTGACCGACATTGACGGCTTCACCGCGATTCTGATCGTATCACTGAGCATCGGCTGGTCCATATTCATCGCCTTCCTGCTGTTGCGGGATTCACTGAGCGGCAGGCTGGGTTCCTGGCTGGCGCCGGCGTCCATTGTCGCTTGCGGGCTCGGCGCGGGGCTGATGATCGCGGGGGTGCTTGTGGCGCGCCAGCCGCTGTTCTTCTTTTCCCAGAGTTTCGCAACGCTTGGTCTGGCTCTATTCTTCGGGATTACCGGTTCGCTGATTTTCGCCACCCGGGAGCGGCTGTACCGCATGAGCCGGCAACTCGCGGAATCCGAACTGAGGCAATCGCGGCGGGAAAAAATGCTCGCCGAAACCGAACTCAAGCTGCTGCAGGCCCAGATCGAACCACACTTCCTGTTCAATACGCTTTCCAACATCACCCACCTCGTCCACAGCGACCCGGAGCGCGCGGTCGGCACGCTGGAGAATCTCACCACCCTGCTCCGGGCCTCGCTTGCGCGAACCCGTTCCGGTGAAAGCACTCTCGGCCAGGAAATCGATTTCGCCGCCGCCTATCTGGCGATTCAAGCAACCCGCATGGGGGGGCGCCTGCGCTACGAAATCGATCTGCCGGACGAATTGCGGGAAATTTTGCTGCCGCCACTGCTCGTGCAACCGTTGCTGGAAAACGCGGTGCTCCACGGCATCGAACCGCGAACCGAAGGCGGCGAAGTCGTTTTCACCACGCGGCGAATCGACGACGAATTGATTCTGAGCGTGAGCGACAACGGCGCCGGAGTCAGCGAAATCGGCACGGCCGGAGGATCCGGCCTGCGCAACATCCGCGACCGGCTGCGCCTGCGCTATGGCCCGGAGGCCTCGCTCAAGTTGACGCCAGCCCCACCGAGCGGCGTCAATGCCGTGATCTGCATTCCGCTGCGAAACGAAGGCGAACCCGCCGCGGCGGGCAAGCCCGACCCGGAGCCTGCGTGACCAAGGCGTTGATCCTCGAAGACGAACCGTTGCTCGCCGAGCAATTGCGCGACAAGCTCGCGATGCTATGGCCGGAACTGGAAATCGTTGGCATGCCCGGCGAAGGCCGGGAAGCTCTGCGTCTGGCGAGCGAAGCAGAACCCGATATCGCCTTCCTCGATATCCGTCTGCCCGGCATGTCCGGGCTCGAAGTCGCCGCGGCATTGCCCTCCCACACCAGAGTGGTATTCGTCACCGCCTATGACGAATTCGCCGTGGAAGCCTTCCGCGCCGCCGCGGTGGACTATCTGCTCAAACCGGTCAGCGACGAGCGCCTCGCGGCGACCATCGAGCGGCTGCGGCGCGAAGGGAACCAGAATCGGGAAGAATTGCTCGCGCTCCTGCGGCAAATCGGCGCCGCGCCGTCCTGGCTGCAATGGATTCGCGCCGGGCTCGGCGATACCACGGTGCTCGTGCCGGTGGATGAGGTTATCTATTTTCGCGCCGACGCCAAGTACACCAGCGTCATGACCCGCGAGCGCGAACACCATGTGCGGCGCGCCATCAGCCAGTTGGAGTCGCAACTCGACCCGGGCAAGTTCTGGCGCATCCATCGCGGAATCATCGTGCGCGTCGACCAGATCGCCGCCGCCGGCCGCGACTTGCGCGGCCGCTATGTGCTCACTCTCCGGGACCGCCCGGAAAAACTGCGCTCCAGCCAGGCTTACGGCCATCTGTTCAAGCACATGTAGACCTTTCGGAGAAGTACGCCGAAGAACGGGTTTTCCCGAACGGCTATCGAGCGGAGACGAAATCGATGTCGGGGCAAGCCAGCAGACGCTGGTCTGCGGTCAACAGGGTCAAGCCGAACACCTTGGCGGTGGCTGCGATAAAGCGGTCAGCCGGATCTTCATGCGCGAGGCGGATCGAACGGCTCGCCAGTGCTACTTCGATGGTGACCGGCGATTCGGTGACGGGGCTTTCCGAAAGTGCGCCGCGAATCCAGCGAAACCTGTCGCCGCGCAGCTCCAAGCGTCCCCGTTCCGCCAGCAGCAGCGTCTCCCAGATACTAATCGATGACAGGTGGAGAGAAACCGTTTCCGAGGTCAGCAAATTGAGAGCGTTCGGCGAAAGCCTGCGCGAATCGAGCAAGCTCCAGAGCCAAACGTGCGTATCTAGCAGCAGGGACGTCACTATCCGATCACTTGCCCAATTTGTCCGATGCGCCGGGGCCGGACTGATACGCTTCCCACTCTTGCGGACTCGATACGGGCTCGATCAAATCTCCGATGATGGCGCCCCGACCGCGCATCGCCCCCAACCAGGATTCGGACGACGCCTTGGATGGTGGAACGACTTGGGCCACCGGCTTGCCGAAGCGAGTCACCAGAACAGGCTGACCCGTCTGTTGCACCCGTGCGAGAACGGCGAGGCAAGTGGCCTTGAATTCTGAGATTTTGATCTGTTCCATGCGCTAAATCATATCATGGTCAAAGATCATAGACCAAACTATATCGAAGCAGCCAGCCGCGATCTGCGCGGCCGCCATGTGCTCACCCTCCGGGACCGCCCGGAAAAACTGCGCTCCAGCCAGGCTTACGGCCATCTGTTCAAGCACATGTAGACCTTTCGGAGATTCTGCGACTCCGCTTCGCTCCGCGCAGAATGAAAATGGGAGGTTGCGCTGGCAAAAAATCCCGCTGCGGGAGACAATCCGCAACTTTGAATCAATCGCCCCTAGGGGTCTGGCGCTGGTGAGGCTTATGAAAAACCTGGTTCCCGTTTTACTTCTGGTCTATATGTTGTGCCCTGTCGCGGTAGCGCAAACTCCCGCCAGAGCTACTCCGTTCTACCCGCCCGGAATCGACTTCGATCCGGACATCCCGCGGCCGGAATCGGTCATCGGTCATCCCTTGGGCGAACGCATCGCCCGTAATGATCTGCTCGTGCGATACATGCGAACCTTGGCGGAATTATCTCCGAGGATCACCGTGGAGGACATCGCCTACACGCATGAAGGCCGCCCGATCCTCGGTTTGACCATCACCAGCCCGGAGAATCATCAGCGTCTGGATGCGATCAAGGCGGTCCATGTGGCGCTGAGCGATCCCGGCAGCGCCCGGGAAGTGGACGCGGACATGCCGGTAGTCACCTGGCTGAATTACGGCGTGCACGGGGCCGAGGTGAGTTCCACCGATTCCTCGATGGCGGTGGCCTATCACTTGGCTGCGGCCCGGGGGGCGGAAATCGAAGCCACGCTGGAGAGCAGCGTGATCATTCTCATCGCCGTGTTCAATCCCGACGGCAACAGCCGCATGTCGGCATGGAACCATATGTACGGCGCCAACGTGCCGGTCTCGGATCCCCGGCACCAGTTGCACAACACGTTCTGGCCCGGAGGGCGCACCAACCACTACTGGTTCGACCTCAACCGGCAATGGCTGATTCTCCAGCATCCCGAGCCCAGGGGATGGGTGGCGAAGTTTCATGAATGGCGGCCGAATATCACCGTCGACTATCACGAGATGGGGCAGAACAGCACTTACTATTTTCATCCGGGGGTCCCCGACCGCACCTTTCCCTATATACCGCCGAGATCCATGGAACTACTCGACGAGGTGGCCGAACGGCCTCGCTCGTGGCTCGACAGCGAGCAGCGGCTCTACTTCAACGAGGAGGGCTACGACAACTTCTACATCGGCAAGGGTTCGACCTATCCCCACATGCACGCCAGCATGGGCATGCTGTTCGAACAGGCCGGCAGCGAAGGGCTGCTCGATACGCCCCACGGCATTCTGTCGTTCCGGGACAATGTCCGCACGCAATATCGCACCTCGCTGGAAATGATCCGCGCCGGCGTGGAAATGCGCGGCGAGTTGCTGCAATTCCAGCGCGATTTCTCCCGTGAAACACCCGAACTCGCAGCTGACGACGAAGTGAAAGCCTATGTATTTTCTTCTCACGGGGACCCGGCCAGGGCTTACCATGCGATAGATCTGCTGAATCGGCACCAGATCAGCGTGCAGCGGCTCAACCAGGACATTGAAGCGGGTGGGATGAGCTTCTCCTCAGAAGATTCCTACCTGGTGCAAACCGATCAGGCGCAATACCGCATGATCAAGGCCCTGTTCGAGTTGATCACGGAGTTCGAGGACGAGACTTTCTACGACGTATCCGCGTGGACACTGCCTCTGGCTTTCGATTTTGAATACGCCCCGCTCGATGCGGGAGATATTCGCGGGAACGTGATCGGCGACGAAGCGCGCGCCGAATTTCCGGTCGCTCCCGAACCCGCCGAGGCCCGCTTCGCCTATCTTTTTTCCTGGTCGAATTACTATGCGCCGCGGGCGCTGTACCGATTGCTCGACGCCGGCGTGCGGCCCAAGGTGGCGACGAGACCCTTGACAGTCAACGACAGCGGCGGAGAAGCGGTCGGCCTCGACGCGGGCGCGATTCTCGTCCCGCTCGGCTGGCAAGGCGGCGATCTTGAAGACGCGGCAATTCACGAGTTGATGAGCCAAATCGCCGCGGAAGACGGCATCACCGTGCACGCGGTGGACGGCGGCCATACGCCGGTCGCCGGCATGGACCTCGGGAGCAACAACTTCGCCAACATCCCCTTGCCGAAAGTGCTATTGCTGGTGGGTGAAAGCATCCAGGCCTACGACGCCGGCGAGGTCTGGCATCAGCTCGACGCGCGCATGAAGATGCCCGTTCACATGGCCGAGAAAAGGCACATCGACGGCCTCGATCTGAA
>JANQSV010000207.1 GCA_028279115.1 Pseudomonadales bacterium | reverse complement strand
GCGGCTCGGTTGAAGTCGGCTTCGCGGGCCAGCTCGAAGGCGACAGCGAACTGCGGACTTCCGGCGGCAGCGTAACCGCATATCTGAACGACGACGTTCAGGCGAATATCGACGCGAGCACGTCGGGTGGCAGAGTCACGTCGGATATTCCCGGCGTCGCGCCGGAAAACTCGACCGGCCGCAGCAATCTCGAACAAGCTCTCAACGGCGGCGGCCCGGAACTCGTGATGAGAACCTCGGGCGGCTCGGTACGAATACTGCGGCACGAAAATTAGCCGGGATACCTGCGCATGGACACGCGAACAAGGAAGTTCGCGGCCACCCCCTCCTCTTAACTCACCCTGGCGCGCAATAACGCACAAAGTATTGCGCTACAAGACATTATTTGCGGATTTTCTGCAATAATTGACTTGTAAATTCCATTATATGCGCCAATAATGTGCTTCAGAATCAAAGCGCCCACTTTGGGCGCGTTAGCTGAGGAAGCTTCATGAACGGCACGGCATCACTTCAAGAAAGCGCCCTGGTGTCATTCACCGCCCGGAACGTACGCTGCTACCGCGACCCGGTAACGCTCTCCATGCAGGCAACGCGGATGGCCAACAAGGAGGTCGTGCGGGAACTGCGAACCGGCGCCGTGGAACCAGAACGTGTCCTCCCTTGCGCCGGAATCTTCGGAGCAAATGCGTCGGGCAAATCGGTCATTTTGAAAGCCTTTCTGGATATGCGAGATCTTGTATTGAATTCCTTCCGAAAGGGAAATCCTGACAGTGGCATTGATAGACAACCGTTCAAATTCGATTCGAGTCCGTCCGATTCTTCAGGGTTCGACTTGGAATTGATTATCGATGGCGCAAGCTGGGAGTATGGCTTTGAGGTCAATGATCGGAAGGTGCTGGCCGAATACGCCCATTACTACCCCCGTGGCCGCCGTGTGCTTGTCTTCGAGCGGGATGAGGAAAATCTCGTGTTCGGGGCGCAGTTCAAATACCTGGGGAAGGGGATTCGTCCGTGGTTGCGAAAAAACGCGCTCGTCTTGTCGGTAATCGGCGCGTCGGAAGAACCGGAAGTCGGCAAACTTTCCCAGTGGTGGAATCGGAATCTGTTGGATTACAGCCACTTTTCATTGCGCAAGTACGGTACGGAGTACACGGCGATTCAGGCCAATATCGCGCCCGATAACAAGGAGCGCATTCTTCGTTTGCTCCGGGCCGCCGACCTTGGGGTATCTGACCTCGAAGTCAATGCCTCTGGCTCCCTGGATCCCAGAGACGCGGACTTTGTTCCTCCGGAAATAAGGTTGAAGCACTGGGGCGATGGTCAGGAAGTCATTTTTGAGCCGGAAGACGAGTCATTGGGCACCCATGCATTGCTTGGATGGATCGGACCGATTCTGGATGCGCTTGAAAATGGGTCATTGCTGCTGGTCGATGAACTGGACGCCAGCCTGCATCCGAATCTGGTGGCTATCCTGATTGATTTGTTCCAGAACCCTTCAACGAATCGGCGCTGCGCACAACTGGTCTTCAATTCTCACGATGTCACGATTCTGGACAGCCACAAACCCTATACGCTTGGACGAGATCAGGTGTGGTTCGCGGAAAAAGGCAGGAACGGCGCCAGCACGCTAACCGCTCTGCCCGAGTATCAGGGCAGGCGCGACGAAGCGGTGGGACGGCGGTACTTGCGGGGACGATATGGCGCCGTGCCCAACTTGGATCCAAGCGAAATCCACCTTGCATTCGATCACTGATTTTGAACTTTTCGTTGAGATCGCTCGAAAGGGAGCGCGCACATGCCAAGTCAAGGACGTAGAGGCAAATCCCGTAGACCTATTCGGCGAAAACTGCAAAAGCGAGTCATTCGGGTACTAATGGAAGGTCGGGTGACCGAACCAACATATTTACGAGAACTTTGTGGCCAACAAGTCAGACTGGAATTCGGCAAAACCGGAGGGAAACCCGCGGACCTGATTCGAAGCGCCAAAAAAGATTTGCATGTAAACCGTCGAAGCCACAAGGACGACCGTTTCGACGAAATCTGGTGTGTATTCGACCATGACGAACACGCCAATCTGCAACAGGCCATTCAGGAAGCCAGCGATGCCGGCATTCACGTCGCCTTCTCTAATCCCTGCTTCGAACTTTGGCTAGTCTGGCACACGGAGGACTGGTCGAAGCATGTCGGGCGCGAAGAAATTCAGCGCAAATGCAGGGAATTGGGGATTACTCATGGGAAACACTTGAGTAAGGACGCGATTCCCAAGCTCAAGGCGGGCGTTAACCGGGCCAAGCGGCAGGCGCGCAGACTCGATCGGGCGCGCGAACAAGACGGAACCGAATACGGCGCCAATCCGCACAGCGATGTGTGGCGACTCGTAGAGTTGCTGATGCGGGATAACTGAGCCGGTTTCCTCATACCCGATGTTCGAGACCGAGGTAATCCCTCGATTGCATCTCCAGCAGGCGTGAGCGCGTGCGCTCAAACTCGGCGGCGAGTCGGGTGCCCACATAGAGGCCCTGGATCGGCGCCTCGGCGCTGAGTATCAGTTTCACCCGGCAGTCGTAGAACGCGTCGATCAGATTGACGAATCGTCGGGCGGCGTCGAGCACGGCATCGCTTAGCCGCGGCACGTCGCTGATGATCACGGCGTGGAACATTTTCGCGAGCTGCACATAGTCCGCCGCGCTGCGCGGCCCTTCGCAAATCGCGCCGAATTCGAACCAAACCACGTCCTGATCCAGATACAGCACCTCGATTTCGCGATCCTGGATATCGATGGAGCCTCCGACCGCGATGTTCGCGCCACCGGTGGCGAGTTCGTTGAAATTCCGTTTGAGCAATTCGCCCGTGTCCGCCGTCACCGGAGAGTGATACAGGGTGGCCTGTTCAAGACTGCGCAGGCGATAGTCCACCGGCGAACGCAGTTCGACGACCGCGCAATTTTCCTCCAGCAAGGCGATGGCGGGCAGGAAGCGTTCGCGCTGCAGGCCGTTTTCGTACAACTTGCCGGGCGGGATGTTCGAAGTGGCGACCAGGATCACCTTGCGCCGGAACAACGCGTCGAGCAGGCCGCCGAGCAACATGGCGTCGCCGATATCCGAAACGAAGAATTCATCGAAACAGATAATCCCGGCTTCGGCGGCGAGTTCTTCCGCGACTTCCTCCAGCGGATCCCGCGCGCCCTGCAAGACCGCCAGCCGCCGATGCACGCGCTGCATGAAGGCATGAAAATGCACACGCATCTTGTGGCCGCCGGGCAGACAGTCAAAAAAAAGATCCATCAGCCAGGTCTTGCCGCGCCCCACTCCGCCCCAGAGATACATCCCCCGCGGCGGCTCCCCGCGGCGCGCGAGACCGAAACGCAACAACAGCCGCGAAGGCTTGCGACACCAGCGCGGCGCAATCTCCCGCCCCAGTTCCCGCAATCGCAACGCCACCTCCTCCTGCGCACCGTCATGTGCGATGGCGCCGGCATGCACCGCGCTCATGTAACGACTAAAGACGTCCATCCACCCACCTCAATCGACGCGGCATTCTAACCCCAATTCCATCAACAACGGACGGAGATTCTGCGACTCCGCTTCGCTACGCGCAGAATGACGGGGAGGGGCGCTTCGCTGCGCGCAGAATGACGGGGCCAGAGGCCGCACAGCGTGAGTCGTCGTCGGACGCAGTGGGTTTTGCGGGCGTGCGAGGGTGAGGCGCATGCCGCCAATCAGCCAAAGCGAAAGAAACAGGGTTGTGCGGGCGTG
>JANQSV010000203.1 GCA_028279115.1 Pseudomonadales bacterium | reverse complement strand
GGGAAGGTTATTGAACAGCAGCCGGGTTCCGCTGCCCGCAACCAGTTCCATCGCCTTCAGAAACCATTCCCGATAGCGGTTCGGCGGCAATTTCGTCTGGCGCACCTGGACCAGTTCCCGGCCCGAGGCGACGAGCTTTCGCATCAATTCGAGGAATTCGCTTTCGCTGTCCACGTCGGGCGTAATCGTGATCGTTGTCGGTAACCGCAGCAGTTCGACTATGCGGGCGTTGGCTGCCGGGAAGTCGGCGGCCAGCAAGTCCTGCCGCGCCCGCCATTCGATCCGTTGTCCTTCCTTGCCCGAAGGCTCGCCGGCATGGCGGCTTACCAGGTGGACGTCCAGCAGCACATGCTTGTCGGCATAGCGATGTTCCACCCGGCACAACGGATGGCTCGCCAGCAGCCGCAGCCCCGTTTCTTCATGGATCTCCCGATGCAGCGCCTGCAATCGCGGCTCGCCCGGCTCGCGCTTGCCGCCGGGGAATTCCCATAAACCGCCCTGATGGCTATGCTGCTTGCGCAAGGCGGCCAGCACTTCGTTCCGGTGATTGAAAATCACGGCCACCATGACATGAACCGGAACGGACCTTGCCTCCACCCCAGTGTCGAGAGCGTCGGGAGATTCAACTGCGATATTCGGCATTGATGCGCACATAGTCGTGGCTCAGATCGGAAGTCCAGACCGTTTCCCTGCAGTCACCGCGGCCCAGACGAATATCGATGTCGATATCGGTTCCGGCCATGGCGGCCAGGCCGGCCTCTTCGGAATAGTCCGGATGTGGTTCTCCGTCAGCGACGACCGGCGCCCCGCCGAGGTAGATCCGCAGTCCCGCCAGATCGAGATCCGCAATCCCCGCCCGGCCGACAGCGGCAAGTATGCGGCCCCAGTTCGGATCCGAGGCGAAACAGGCGGTTTTTACCAGCGGCGATTCCGCCACCGCATAGGCGACTTGCAGGCATTCGCCCGAAGTGGCGCCTTCACTCACGCGCACGGCAATGAACTTGCTCCCGCCCTCGGCGTCGCGAATGATCGCCTGGGCCAGCCGCCGGAACACTTCCGCCAGCGCCGAGCGGAAACTCTCCCAGTCGGAGCCGTCCTGTTCGCCCAGAGCCGCGCCGGCGCCGGTTGCGGTCAGTACGCAGGCGTCATTGGTCGAGGTATCGCCGTCTACGGTTATGCGATTGAAACTATATTCCACCTGCTCGCGCAGAAGCGAATCGACCTGGGCTCTGCTGAGTTTCGCGTCCGTGAATACGAATGCCAGCATCGTCGCCATGTCGGGCCGGATCATGCCGGAGCCCTTGGCGATGCCGGCGATACGTACGCTCTTGCCGCCGAAATCGAGTTCGGCGTAAGCGGTTTTCGGCCGGGTGTCGGTGGTGAGAATGGCTTTTGCCGCCTCCTGCCAGGCGCCGGTATCGAGCCGCGCCGTCAATTGCGGCAGCGCGTCCGTTATCCGATCGACCGGCAGCGCTTCGCCGATGACGCCGGTGGAAAACGGCAGCACCTGCTCCGCCGGCACGCCGCAACGGCGCGCCAATGCCTCGCAACATGCAAGTGCCGCTCTGCGGCCCGCGGCGCCGGTTCCCGCATTTGCGTTGCCGGCATTGATCAACAGGTACCGCGGCCGGGCCGCGGCCAGATGCGCCCGGGCGATTTCCACCGGAGCGGCGCAAAATGCATTGCGCGTGAACACCGCGCAGGTTT
>JANQSV010000182.1 GCA_028279115.1 Pseudomonadales bacterium | reverse complement strand
CCACCACCAGGCCGCTGCGGTTCTCCATCAGCGCGTGACCCGGACAACTCAACTTCGCCTCCAGCTTTTTCCCCTTGCGGTACAAGCGCGCGTCCTTGTCCGTGGTGGACTCGCGCGTCTCGTTCGACCAGCGCTCCCCATGGAAATCCCGTTCCGCGTTGCGGCCGCCGCCGTCCCTATCGCCGCCGTCCCCGCCGCCCTTCTTCCCCGCGGACGCCTTCGGCCGGAAACTCTTCACCGAAGCCCAGGCCGCGATCCGCGTACCGTCCACCGAAAAATGCTCCCGCGAAAGCAGCGACTCCAATTCGGGCAGACGCACCAACTCAGACAGAAAACGCGCCGACACATCCCCCCGAAGCAAGCGGTCCCGGTTCTTCGTGAACACCGTCGCGTCCCACACCGGATCGTCCACGTCCAAACCCACGAACCAGCGGAACAGCAGGTTGTAGTTCAACTGCTCCATCAACTGCCGTTCCGAACGAACCGGGAAAAACACCTGCAGCAGCAAGGCGAGCAGCAGTTTCTCCGGCGCGATGCCGGGGCGGCCCACGCAGGAATACAACTCGTCGAAATCGTCGGAAAGCGCCTGCGGCGCGTCGTCGGTCAGCTTCCGGATCGACCGCGGCGGATGACCCGCAGGTATCCGGTCTTCCATATCCACGTGGCTGAACAGCTTTCCGGGCTGCGCGTCGGCGCCTCGCATGGCGAACTCCTCATCGGGGGTGGGAACCGGCGCCAATTTTATCAAACCGGGCGTTCTGAACGGGGTTTTTCAGCAGCCTGTTAATGCCGTATGGCGGATCGATGTAGATGCATTGCACCTTCCCGCGCAGTCCCTCGCGCTCAGCCAATGACGCCATCACTCTTAGGCTGTCGCCGAGAATCATGCGGTTGGTCCAATTCGCGTCGTGCTGGTAGAACTCGGTCCTGGAACTGTCTTCCGGTATTCCATTGAAATCCGCGAATAAGTCGATCTGCGGGTCGGCTGCCTCTTCATCGGATCGGGTGCGTTGCAGCAGATCGTCGATCAGGGCTTTGGGATGCACCTTCTGTATGTAGAGCGGCGGCGCATTGACCACGAGATCGGACCAGTCCTGCTCGTCCTTGCCGCGCCAAACCAATTGCGGGTCAAGATCGCGATTGCGGCGCTCGTAAGCGACTCTGATGGGAGATTGCTGCTCCTTCCGCATCATCGACTGATATTCCGCGGTCGGAATATTGATGCGACTCGCCTCGCCGTGGGTAAGCGACTCAACTGATTTCAGCTTCGGTTTTTTGGCCATTCAGGAGTCCTTCAAGAACGGGTTTATGATTTTAAGCCTTCCAACGTTCTGTCCATGTTGCAAATCTTCCGTATATAGCGTGCCGCAACCCGCCTCAAGCGCGGCGCCAACGATGAGCGAATCGTACAAGCCGAATTGATAGCGATATTTTATTTCAAGGCTTCTGCGATACAGTTCCCGGCTTGGATTCACTTTCCACAGCGGCAGCAGGGTGGTTTCCAGAAATCTGCTTGCGTCCGCGGCGCTGAGGGGAACTTCCAACTTCTTCGTAGCGACGTTCAAGGTTTCCTGCACGACCTGGAAGCTGATAACCGCGTTTCCGGTTCGCAACGCCTTGTTGACGAGTTTCTCGGCAACCGCGAACTTGTGATGTTCGCGTTCGTCGAACAAATACAGCATGACGTTGGAATCGAGAAAACTAGCGCTCATTCATTTCGTCCCGCGTAAATTTCCGCCCACCGGTGCGAACGCGCATCCTCAATTCACGAATGAACTCCATGGCCTCGTCCGCTCTGCGCTTGCGCTGGACGTAGTCTTCAAGCCACTCGCGGAACCGGGCGTTCAACGTTGTGCCCTCGTTTGCGGCCACGTCTCGGGCCGCCGCGATCAGATTTTCATCGGCGCTCAAGGTGATGTTCTTCATATCAGAGTCCTCACACTTGCTTTGTGTACACGATTATAGTGCGGATTCGGATTCTGACCAACATACATATTCACGCCGCGTTTTCGTCATGCGGCCAAGCCCTTCAGCATGTCATTGAAGCGGGCGGCGATGACAGATTCGAAATCCGACTCCATGCCCCAAACGTCCGTGAATTCGGCAAAGGCCCAGCGACCGAATCCGCCGTGATTGTTCACTCCCGGCACCCAATACGTATCCATCGTGTTCTTCTTGTCCTTGGCGTCTTCGCCTCGGTAGCCCTTTATTTCAACAACCAAGTGCAATGGATTTTCTGAGGTGGTCCCACTTTTTTGGACAGTTTCCCAAGGTGTGCTCCAATGCCGAGAGGAGGCATGAGCATGACCAGGAAGAGACGCCGTTTCACGGCGGAG
>JANQSV010000174.1 GCA_028279115.1 Pseudomonadales bacterium | reverse complement strand
GTGTTGCCGGCATCGATTTCCAGAATCATGGTTTCGGATCGGCGCGGTGCCGGGAAGGAAAAATCGTCCCGGAAACCATGCGCTGGACGCCTGTGGCGTTGCGCACCAGCAAGGCGCCGGTCTCGTCGACGCCGGACACGCGGCCGATGATTTTCTCGTCACCGACCTGCACCACGACATCCTGCTGGAAATAGCGGTCGAACTTGTTCCATTCGTCCCGGAAGAAGGCGAATCCCTCATCGCGATAAATTCCGATGTATTCAAGCAGCCGGTTCAGAATCGCCGGCAACAAGCGGAGCCAGTCCAGATCGTCTTCGCAGATTGTTGCCAGATCGATCGCGGGCTTGTCGATTTGCTTCATCACTGCGGGCGGAAAACGCAGATTCAGTCCGACTCCCACGATTATGCGCCGCTGTTCGTCGGCGCCGTGCGTCTCAACCAGGATGCCGCCCAATTTGCGGTTGCCGCTGAGCAGATCGTTCGGCCATTTCACACTGAGGCCATAAACTTCCAAGTCGCCGAGCCCGGCGCGCAGGGCCAGCGCGACAACGGGACCCAAGGCCAGAATCCGATCCAGCGGCAGCGGAAACTCCCGCACCAGAGAGAAATACAATCCGGCGCCGCCGGGACTTTGCCATTGATGGCCGCGCCGCCCGCGTCCCGCGGATTGCTCCCGCGCGACGATCAGGCAGTTGCGGAGTTGACCGCCCCGCAGCCTGCGCAGCGCTTCGTCGTTGGTGGAGTCGATCCGGTCGAACTCCAAAACTTCGCCCAATGCCCGCCGCAGACCGTGTGGCAGGCCGTTTAGCAGTGAATGCAGATCAATTCCAGACATCTATGAACGCTTCGACAATTCCGCCTGTTGGATTGCGCATGCCGTCCATGGCGCGACTTCATTGGCTTCGCCGACCCGCAGCCTTGCCAATCCAGTCGCCAAGCCCAACCTGGCGTCGTTCCGCCTGCGCGCGAAGCTGCGCTTCGTTATCTCTTGTCCCCATCCCCGGCAAGTCGTTCGATCCTCAAGAAGCGTCGCTTCTTGTCGGCTGCGCCAGCCGCTCCTCACCTTCGCCGCGGCGGATTTTCCCTATCACGGAAGCCGCTTCGAGCATGACGACGATGCTTGCCGCCATGACCGCCAGGCTAAGCACGAGCAGCAGCCAGTTACTCGAACGGTAGTAGTCGAACAAGTACCAGAGGCTGGCCCAGAAAGCCACGAACACGATGAAGATCATCGGCGCAAGGGTATAAATCGACGGTCGCTTCAGCCGCATCAGGTACACGGAAAGCACCAGCAGGGTGAGGCTGGCGAGAATCTGGTTCGAGGCGCCGAAGATCGGCCAGATCAGCCTGCCGCCGTCGCCCGGATAATTGCCTTCGGTGGCGCCGAAGGCCAGCGTCAGGCAGGCGCCCACGGCAACCAGGGTGGAGATGTAGTTGTTCTTGAGAAATCCGATCGAATAGATGTTGCCCCATTCCTGGATGATGTAGCGCTGCAATCGCAGGCCGGCGTCCATCGTCGTGCCGGCGAACAGCACGACCATTACCGCCAGCATGGTTTCGGAAAAAGTGAAGGGGATGCCCCAGCCCTCGGTGATCAGTTTCGCGCCTCCGGCGATGAAGGCGCTCGCCGCGCCGTCGCCGAAATTGGCGTAGCTAGCGCTCCATTCGACGCTGGTCGCGGCGTACAGCGAGCCGGTCACCGCGGTAATGGTGATCAGCGCCAGCGAACCTTCGCCGAGAGCGCCGAGATAACCGACGAAACGCGCGTCCTTCTCGTTGTTCAATTGCTTCGAACTCGTGCCCGAAGAAACGATGCCGTGGAATCCCGACAAGGCCCCGCAGGCGATGGTCACGAACAGGATCGGGAACAGCGGCGGCGTTCCTTCCGCGAGATTTTCGTTGATCATCGGCGCGGTCACGTCGGGCAGGGTGATGAAGACCGCGCTGTACAGCACGAGCAGGCCGAGCACGAGTTGCGCGCCGTTGATGTAGTCCCGCGGCTGCAGCAGCAGCCATACCGGCAGCATCGAGGCGATGCCGGCGTAGATGAACAGGATGACGATCCAGTTGCCGTGGGGTCCGAGCAGGACGCCGTCCCAGGCGGAC
>JANQSV010000162.1 GCA_028279115.1 Pseudomonadales bacterium | reverse complement strand
CCGGCTGTGTCTGGGGTGGAACCCTAACCGCCATGCGGCTGGAAGACGGCAAGAGATTCTCCGTATCCGGCTGAGCGTTATAATACGTACTTGATTTTTTGCAGACGCGACAGGCCATGAAAATCTACACGGTAGGCGGCGCCGTACGCGACAGGCTGCTCGGTCTTCCGATCAAGGATCGGGACTGGGTTGTCGTCGGCGGCAGCGGCGACGACCTCGAAAGGCTCGGCTACCACCAGGTCGGCAAGGATTTTCCGGTTTATCTGCACCCCGACAGCAAGGAGCAATACGCGCTCGCGCGCCGGGAACGCAAGATCGCGCCGGGACATACCGGTTTCGCTTTCGATACCGGGACTGAAGTGAGCCTGGAAGAAGATCTTGCGCGGCGCGATCTTACCGTCAACGCCATGGCCGAAACCGGGGACGGCGAACTGATCGATCCCTGCGGCGGCCGCGCTGACCTGGAGAACCGTGTGCTGCGTCATGTCTCGCCGGCATTTCGCGAAGACCCGCTGCGGGTGTTGCGGGTCGCCCGTTTCGCCGCGCGCTTCAAGCATCTCGGTTTCGGCATCGCGCCGGAAACGATGCAATTCATGCGGGAGATGGTCGGGCGCGGCGAACTCGCCGAACTGACCAGGGAGCGCGTCTGGCGGGAGATCGAGGCGGCGCTGGGCAGCCAATCGCCGGAGGAGTTCTTTCGCGTATTGCGCGAATGTTGCGCGCTGCAGGTGATTCTTCCCGAAGTGAACCGCCTGTTCGGGGTGCCGCAGCCGGCGAAGTATCATCCGGAAATCGACACCGGCGTCCATACGCTGATGTGCGTGCAAGCTGCGGCCCGGCTCACGGACGATCCCGTCACGCGTTACGCGGTGCTCTTGCACGATGTCGGCAAGGGCGTCACCGACCGCGCCAAGTGGCCAAGTCATCACGGCCACGAAGAACTCGGCGCGCCGCTGGTCAGGGAAGTCACGCGGCGGCTGGGCGTACCGAAGGAGTATGCGGAAACCGCGGAGGCCGTTTGCAAATATCACACCTTGCAACACCGTGTGCTCAGCTTGCGTCCGGCAACCGTCTTGCGGCTCCTGACGGGCCTCGATGCGCTTCGGCGTCCGCAACGGTTCGAACGCTTCCTGACGGCTTGTCTGGCCGACTCCCGCGGCCGCACGGGATTCGAGGACTGTGAATATCCCCAGAACGAATACCTGGAGCGAATGCTGGCGGCGGTAAATTCGGTCGATGCCGGCGAATTGCTGCGGGGCAAGCCTGAGGCGGACGCCGGCGAACTGATCGCCCGCGGCAGGATAGACGCCATTCGCCGGGCTCAGGCCGCATTTTGAAGGATTGGGGCTTCGATCCGTCACCGCCGGGTGGCGGGGGGTTCAGCGGACGCCGTAAATACATTATTTGTGGTGGAATTCTGATGGGTACCGCATGCCATCCCTGGCGAGACCTTGGTGGCTTCGACCACCCCCAGTCTCGACATCCTGTCGAGCCGTTCGGCCCTCAAGAAGCGTTGCTTCTTGTCGGCTGCGCCGACCGGGCCTCACCCATGTCTCGCACGCCCGCTGAACCCCCCGCCACCCGACGGCGACTTACAATGTGCAAAATTAAGGCTACTTCCCCCCAACGTCATTCTGCGCGTAGCGAAGCGCCCCTCCCCGTCATTCTGCGCGTAGCGAAGCGAAGTCGCAGAATCTCTTTGAAGGCAAGACATGAGTTTTGATTCCGGCAAGGCGCCGGTGGCGCTCGTTACCGGCAGCGCGCGCCGCATTGGCGCCGCTATCGCGCGCAAGTTTCATGATCGCTCTTACCGCGTATTGCTGCATTGCCGGAATTCGATCGATGAAGCTGGAGCGCTGGCGGCTGAATTCAATGCGCGCCGGGCATCGTCGGCAGCAGCGTTGATCGCCGATCTGGCGTCCGCCGATGGCGGCGAACGACTCGCACGACAGGCGCTTGGGCATTTCCGGCGAGTCGATGTGCTTGTCAACAATGCCTCGGGTTATTACCCGGCGAGCTTCGGCGAAGTAAGCGCCGAACAGTGGGACGACTTGCTGGGCAGCAATTTGCGCGGTCATTTCTTTCTCAGCCAGACCCTGGGCGAGGAATTGCGTTCGCGCGGCGGCGCCATCGTGAATATCGGCGACATCTTTGCGAGCCGCGCCCGGCGCGGCTATCCGGTTTACACGATCGCCAAGGCCGGACTGCACGCGATGACCCGGTCGCTGGCGCTCGAACTGGCGCCTTCGGTGCGCGTAAACACCATCGCCCCCGGCTCCATTCTCTGGCCGGAACACCTGGCTGACGACTCAGATCCGGAAATCGCCGAGGCGCGGCAAAAAATCATGCGTTCGATCCCCATGCAGAAACCGGGCGACGCAAATCAGGTTGCCGACCTGTGCTGGTTCCTGGCCGTCGAAGCAAGCTACATGACCGGCCAGACCGTCCGCGTAGATGGCGGCAGGTTTCTTGGCCCGACCTGAACGAACCCGGCAGGCCACACATCCGCCACTACCGCCCTTACATCGCGGCACACAAATGTCAGGTCATCTGTGTTACAAATAGTGGGTTGAAACCTTTACAAATAGCTTGTCAAGAACGTTACAAATGGTAGGATAAAACTGTTACAAATGATGGGTTGACGAAGATCGTGGACAACTACACAGCAAGAATCGCCGATACCGAGTTGGCTGAGCGCCTGGCCGCAGCCGGCGCGGTGCTGATCGAAGGGCCGCGGGCCTGCGGCAAGACCGAAACGGCCCGCCGGATAGCCGCGAGCTCGGTATTACTCGATATCGACGAGAATGCGCGCGACGCGATGTCCCTGGACCCCTCGCTTGTACTCGCGGGGAAAACGCCAAGATTGATAGACGAATGGCAAGTCGAGCCCCGCATCTGGAACCACATAAGGCGCGCGGTCGATCAACGCGGCGACAGCGGGCAATTCATTCTCACTGGATCTTCCGCCCCCGCGGACGACATCACCCGACACACCGGCGCCGGCAGAATCTCGCGCATGCGGATGCGACCCTTGAGTTTATGGGAGATGGGAGCATCAAACGGAAAGGTCTCCCTGAATGGTCTGCTGCGGGGCGAATTTGACGGGAACGGCCCAACCGACCTGCCAGCGGGAGAACTCGCCGAACTCATCTGCCGCGGCGGTTGGCCCGGCGATCTGAATCGTTCCGTAAAGGCATGTCAGATCGCCAGAGTCGACTATCTCGATGAAATTCGCCGCGTGGACATTTCCCGAACCGACGGTGTGGCTCGCGACCCGGAAAATGTGGGACGTTTGCTTCGTTCCATCGCACGCAATGTGGCGACAACGGTAAGCGCCCGTACGCTTGCGGCTGACGTAGGCGGCGAAGACCAACCGGCGGACCAGACCACGGTTCGCGAATACTTGACCGCTTTGAGCAGACTGATGGTGACAGAGGAACATTCGGCGTGGTCACCGCGTTTGCGGTCGCGGTCCATACTTCGCAAATCGCCAAAAAGGCACTTCACCGATCCATCGCTGGCTGCCGCGGCCATTGGTTTCACTCCGAACCGCTTGCTCAAGGACCTGAAATATCTTGGCTTTCTTTTCGAATCGATGGTGTTCCGGGATCTGTCAGTGTACGCCCGCGCTTGCGATGCCCGCGTCTACCACTACCAGGACAATACCCTTGAGATCGATATGGTGGTCCAGAATCGCGCGGGCGACTGGTGTGCTCTGGAAGTCAAACTCGGTACAGGCCAGATAGATGCCGCCGCGAACACCTTGCTGAAATTCCGCGACCGGCTCGACCTGGGCGAAGTCGGTGAACCAGGCATATTGGGGGTGATTACGAGTTCGGGCTACGCCTACCGGCGGGCGGATGGCGTTGCGGTTATCCCCGTCGGTGCTATTGGACCATAGTCCTTGAAGTCCAATTCGACTGGTTCGAGGGGATGGCGGGATTTGTCGTAACAGGCCCAGAGTTCAGCGAGACCGGGGGCGCCGGGTTCCAGCCTGTGGGTGGGAAACAACTCGGCCAGAGGGCAGAGGACAAAGGAGTTTTCCTGAATTTCCCGCCGGGAAATAGTCAATTCTCCAGAATCTCCCGGAACGAACAGATCGATGTCGATAGGGCGGGAAGCGAAACGCGGCTTGTCGGGGTCTCGACCGAGCCGCAGTTCGAGTCGCTTGATCCATTTGACGACCCCGGGTAATGGTTCATCAGATTCCGCAAGCGCCGCAAGGTTTAGAAAATCCGGGCCATCGAAGCCGACCGCGGCGCTGCGGTACGTCTTCGAGCAGCGCAGCGGGCCGAATCTGTCCCGCAACTCCGCGAGCGCCCGGTGGATGTTGGCGTCGGGATCGACATTGCTGCCGATGCAAAAAGCCAGCATGGCCAAAGCTCAGCGTTCCGGCGCGGCGGGCTTGTGCCGCTCGATGATGACGCCGGTGTCCCTGGAACCGGTCACCGCGCCGGGTTTGCCAACCCGCAATCGCAGCCAGTCAACCGGGAACTCGGCAAGCACGATTCCGGCGATGGCCTCGGCAAGCGCTTCGATGAGCTGGAAATTCGAGGCTGCGACAAATTCCCTGACCCGGTGCGATATCGCCTTGTAATCGAGCGCGTCGGCGATGTTGTCGGATCGCGCCGCTGCACGGATGTCGAAGCCGAGATCGAGGTCAATGCTCACAATCTGCCTGCATTCGCGCTCCCAGTCGTAAATGCCGATGACGGTTTCGACTTCAAGTTCCCTGATATAAACAATATCCATACCCATTTTCATCAAATCGCCAAGCTACTCCCCCTGTGGGGGAGTCAAATCCGCAAAGCGGATTTGGTGGGGGCTGTTCCGATTGTGGACAACGATTCCAGCGGCCAGCGCGGCCTCACCTTGATTTCCAGCCCTTCGCTTTCGCCCGCCAGCAGACGCATACAGCCGGCATAGGCGATCATCGCACCGTTGTCGGTGCAATAACGCGGCGCGGCGTAATGCACGGCATCGGCGCCGAGTTGCTGCTCAAGCACCTGCCGCAGCCGCTTGTTGGCGCTGACCCCGCCGGCGATGACCAGCGATTCCAGCCCGGTCCGCCGTATGGCGCGCCGGCACTTGATCGCCAGGGTATCGACCATGGCCTCTTCAAAGGCCCGCGCGATGTCCGCCCTGGTTTGTTCGTCCAGTTCGCCCGCACTTTCACGCTGCTCGGCGATCACGGTGCGCACATAGGTCTTCAAGCCGCTGAAACTGAATTCGAGACCGGGGCGTTTGGTCATCGGCCGGGGAAAGTCGAACCGCTCCGGATCGCCCTGTTCGGCCAGACGCGCCAGATGCGGCCCCCCGGGATAAGGCAGGCCGAGCATCTTGGCGACCTTGTCGAAGGCTTCACCGGCGGCGTCGTCGAGCGATTCGCCGAGCATCGTGTAGTCGCCGATCCCTTCGGCCCGGACCAGTTGGCTGTGACCGCCGGAAACGAGCAAGGCCAGGAAGGGGAACTCGAGCCCGCCGTCTTCCAGCAGCGGCGCCAGCAGATGCCCTTCCATGTGATGAACGCCCAGGGCCGGCACATCGAGCCCTTCGGCCAATGCGCGGCCGATCGAAGCGCCGACGAGCAAGGCGCCGACCAGGCCCGGGCCGGCGGTATAGGCGATACCGTCGATATCGGACAACGCAAGGCCGGCCTCGGCGAGCACCTCGCGAATCAGCGGCAAGGTCTTGCGCACGTGATCGCGGGACGCGAGTTCGGGAATCACGCCGCCGTAACGGGCGTGGATTTCCACCTGGCTGTACAGGCCGTCGGCGAGCAGGCCGCGCTCGCTGCAATAGGCACCGATCCCGGTCTCGTCGCAGGACGTTTCAATGCCGAGAACGATCAAAGGATTCTCTACCCGCCATTCTGCGCGAAGCCACCCCACCGGTCATTCTGCGCGAAGCGAAGCGAAGTGACTCGGGGCATCCATGCCTCTCGCTCCCGCGGAGCGGCGCTACGCGCCGTCCAAAACGGCAATCCCGCCGTTTTGTCGCAGAATCTCTTTGGATACTGTTCCACTCCGACGAGATTCCGCGACTGCGCGCGGAATGACGTCAGCAACAAAAAGGCCGGGGCTTGCGCCCCGGCCTTTGATCGAAGAGTAAGTCCTCCATGACTTAGAGTCGATAAGTCAGCCCCGCAAAAACGAAACGACTGGTATCGAACAGTCCAGGGTAGGTGTTGTTGTTGCCTGTTCCCGTGCCAACGTTGGTCGACAGGGGCGGATCTTCGGCCAGCAGATTGTTCACACCGAGTCGCAAGTTGATCGAATCGCTGAAGTCATAGTTGACAGAGATGTCGAGATAGTTGCGCTCCTCGAGGAAGTCGTTCATGTACTCCTCGCGCTGCGATGCTTCCTGCAGGTCGAGACCGAACAAGGTGGTTTCGGCCACATGACGCCAGGTAAGCGCGACCGACAGATCCAGCGGCGTGTTCCAGGTAGCCAAGAATCGGTGCCGGTAATCCGGGTTGGGCAACTCGCACTGACCGGCATACAACTCCACGCACTCGATCGGATCGGCGCCTGCAAAAGGCGTTTCGTTCAGTGTATCGAGGAACGTGGCCGCATAGTCGAAGTTCAGGCTGCCCCAGTCGCCCATACCGAACGCATAGGTTGCGTTCACGTCAATGCCCGAGGTATCGAGTAGTGCGATGTTGGCGTTTTGCTGACTGATGCCGGCTATGCCTCCACCGGGCGCATCGTTGGACAGCCAAAGGGTGCCAAACAAGTCCCGCTGGATCAGGGAGCAGAAAACATCTGATCCCGGCCCGCCGGCGATACAACCGTCCAGGCTGGCCTGCGCGGGAATGGTGTCAACCGCGTCGGCAACTTCGATATCGAAGTAATCGATCGCAATGCTCAGGTTCTCGACCGCCGCGGGGGTGATAATCACGCCAAAGGTGCGGGTATCCGATGTCTCGGCCACCAGTTGCGCGTTGCCGCCGGTAATGATGTTGTACTGACCCGCCGGATTGTCCTCAATGCCCGCGTTGTACTGCGCCGCGGTGGCGCCGGTGCGCGCGCAGGCCTCTTGCGAGGCTGTAGGTCTGACACTTACGTTGCCTTGGGCGTCAAAGCCGGAAGCACAGGGGTCGAATAGACCATTCTCACCGGTAGTCAAGTCGGTCAATCCGGTATTGGCGCCCACAAACAAGTTGAAAACGTTGGGCGCCCGAATCGAACGGGAGAAATTCGCCCGGAATCGAACATCATTGACCGGGGTCCAACTTGCGCCCACGAACCAGGTGTCCGCAGTAAAGCTGCCAACCGTATCTTGCCGGGTTTGCGGATCCAGGCCAGCGGTGGTGTAGTCGGAGAAGCGATATCCGGCCTGCAAGCCCAGCTCTTCCGCCAGCGCCTCGCCCTGGATGATCGGCAACTCGAATTCCACAAATGCCTCGAAAACGTCGATGTCGCCGGAAATGGGCAAAGTCGCGCCACCGGTGCCGGTCAAACCACGCCCACCGGGTATCTGTGAAATGTCGTCGGAAATTCGGGACAGGTGGTCTTCGCGGTATTCAAAGCCGGCCAGACTGGTCAGGCCGTCATCTGCCCAAGGCAGACTGAGGCCACGGTCTGTCAGATCACCCTCGATCGTGCCGCCAAGCACCAACTGCTTGGTTTCACCGGTAACGATGCCAACGCCTTGAATGAAGTCGACCGCCTCATCGGTTACGAGCGTTTCACCGGAAGCCGCGCGGTCAAATATGTTCCAAGGCACACAGCCACCGCTTGTGTCGCGGCAAACGACATTGCCGTTGCCGTCGTCTACGAGAAACAACGCCTGCTGGACACGATTGAAGTTCAAGTCCCGCTGCGAAATTCGTTGACCCCTTGTGCGCGCGTACTGGGCGAACACATCGTAGCTGAAGTCTTCCGCGAAATCACCGCGCAAACCGGTAACCAGGCGGAAAGTGTTATTCTCAAAGGTACTGATGCGGGGGCCGCCTTCAACATTGCGGTGCGAGTTGATGAAGCTGACGTTAACGCCGTCGTTGGTCGGATCGCCGTCCGCAAGAATCTCATTGCAGCTTACGAAATTCGCGCCACTGCCTGTGCCAAGAAAATCACCGAAACTGAATTGGCCGGCCCCGCTTGGACCACGTCCGGCCGCCAGCAGCGGGTTATCGCAGTTGGTTTGGAATGAGCGGTTGAATGAGGCGGACTCCGCAATCTGGGAAGTCGTGTTGTTGCTCAGGAAGCCCAAATCCATATATACCTGAGCGTCATCGGTCAGCTCGTAGTAGCCACTGGCGTTCAAATTCCACCGCTCAATGGGGCGCTGGTAGTGATTGCGCGCGCCAAAGTTGTAAGTCTGATCGGCCCCGCCGGTCAGTGGGATCAAAGTGCCGTCCGACTCTTGAAACAAGACGGGAACACCCGTGCCGTTGAAACGCCGGAAGTTGGACGAACCGATACAGCGGATCACCGAGGTGCCGCCCAGCGTGCAGGCGCCGGTGTCCCGGTCGGCGCCGAGAAGCTCTTTTTGTCGTTGGTAGGTGGCAAACGCTGTAATGTTGCCGCGCCCATCAGCGGAATTCGCACCCATGGTGGCGCTAATCTGCCAATCTTCACCGGCGGTGACGCCGTCGGGATCACTGAGCCCGGAACGGCTCAGCACATCGGCCATGAAACCGTTGTCGTTCGGGTTTTGGCGCCACCCAGACTGCAAGTTGATTTCAAAACCTTCGTAGTTGCGGTTG
>JANQSV010000148.1 GCA_028279115.1 Pseudomonadales bacterium | reverse complement strand
GACAAAATTGATACAAACTTCATACCCAAGCTCGGCTGCCTTAATGGCAGTGGCAGCTCCAATGCCTCTGCTACTGCCTGTTACTACTACAATCCTCTTGTTTTCCGATTTCATTTGAGAAATTGCTCCTTGTTCAATAATCAACTATCTAACGTGAAACGACGCGCCGGCGCTACCGGATTAGCGCGTCGAGTTCCTGCCGCCTGGCGCCTGCCAATATGTCCTGCACTGCCCGGTTGCCCTCGTGGCAGGCCGACTCGTATAGCAACTGTCCCGGCGCCATTCTGCGGAACGGCAGTTCCGCGACGATGGGCGCCGTATAGGTCACGGGATCGACAATCGTGTAGGAGTACAGCAGTTCGTTTTCCGACATCGCGGTAATTCTTTCCGTGGCCTCGAAAACTTCCGACGTGGCAATCTGGCTGAAACTGTGTTCGAGACGAAAGCTGTTCGTGTGGATCACCAGCGTCTCGCCTTCCCAGCGGCCGATCGAATCGCCCATCCATTTCCGGACCGGGAAATCCGGATGTTCCTTGTTCAATCTGACGATCCGCAGTTGGATCGCTTCCTCGCTCAATATCGCCACGTAGTCTTCGGTCTGCACGATCTGGATATGCGTGCCGTCGGAATTCGTCATGGTGGGCAAGGGCGGTCCGAGATGCAGGCAGCGCTCGCCGGGAGGGCGGGTTTCGGGGCCGTCGAAGTTGCTGTTCATGATCGCCCCGTAGCGGCTGCCGAGTTCCTCGCTTTCGGGGCGCAGGGGAAAACGGCCGTTTTCCGGCTCGATGATCAGGGAGGTGCGCGGCTCGCCGTTTATCCGCGCCACGCTCACCGGCAAACCCGGCAGAAAATTCGTGTCCGTGCGAAACTCGATGCGGCCTCCCGCGGGCGGCGGACCCCGATCCGCGGCCACCGGCGACTCCCGATTGGCTCGCCTTTGCGCCTGCTCCCGCTCGAACTCCGCGGCTTCGACTTCGGTATAAGCTCTCCTGTTGCCTAAGGCGACCGGTCGCTCGACCGGCGTGGCGAAGCGCTTTTCCCAGTATCCCTGCAAATCCGGCACGCCATATTCGGTGCGCGGGGCGCGATAAGTCGATGCGTCCTGCGCCACAACGCCGAAGACCGGGAAGGCAATCGTCAGCGAAACGACGATCAGATGGCCCCACGTCATTCTGCGACAAAACGGCAGGATTGCCGTTTTGGACGGCGCTCAGCGCCGCCC
This sequence comes from Pseudomonadales bacterium, assembly GCA_028279115.1. GTDB lineage: Bacteria > Pseudomonadota > Gammaproteobacteria > Pseudomonadales > Pseudohongiellaceae > UBA9145. The sequence continues at coordinate 5,422 of JANQSV010000148.1, read as the reverse complement.
CGCAGGGGTGAGGGGCATGGATGCCCCGAATCACCGCGCTTCGCTTCGCGCAGAATGACGTGGCGCAGGCGCATTTCAACGCACCTTGATGTATTTCCGCAGGCGCTGGGGGCGTGGTTCGCCGGCGAAGATATTGCCGTGACGGTCGACGGCGAGCGATTCGGCGCCGCTTCCGCCCTGGGTGATGGGTGGGTTGTCGCCCATGTCGAGAATGAAATGCTCGACCCAGCCGGTTTCCACGTCGCCGACCCGGATGCCTTTCTCCCAGCCCGGATTCTGGGTCATGTCGGATTCGGAGTCGGCGACGAAAATCGTGCCGTCGGTCGAAATCCAGACGTCGCTCGGCATGCCGAACTGGGTCCAGTGGGAAAGGAAATTGCCTTCCTGGTCGAAGATAGACAGGCGCTTGTTGCCGCGGTCCGCGACAAATATTCGCCCGTCGGGCGCCATCGCCAGCGCGTGGGGGCCGAGCAATTGCCCGGGGCCATAACCCGTTTCGGCGAAATCCATGATGAATTCGCCGTCAGCGGAGTATTTCACGATGCGGTTATTGCCATCGTTGTTATGACCGTCGGCGACGAAGATGTCCCCGTTCGGCGCGGTCACGATATCGCTGGGGTTGGTGAAATGGTATTGATCGTCCCCCGACACGCCGGCCTCGCCCAGCGTCATGAGAACCTCGCCCGACGGCGAGAACTTGAATACCTGGTGGCCGTAAGGCCGCCCGGAAGGCGATTCGCCGCTTCCCGCTTCGGTGACCCAGATGTTGCCGTCGCCGTCGACATGCAATCCATGGGGCCAGGCGAACATGCGGCTGCCGAATTCGGTGACGACATTGCCGTCGGGGTCGAATCGCAGGATGGGATCGAGATCGGACTGGTCGCAATAGGTCTGACTGCCGCGCGGCGTGCCGTCGTTGCCGCAGCGCACGATCGCCCAGACATGTTCGCCGTCGTTGTCGATATGGACGCCGCCGGGAGAACCCATGTCCCTGTCGCCGGGCAGCCTGGCCCAGGGCTGGCCGATCAGGCCGGGGCCGGTTCCCGCCTGCAGCCCATCCGCCGGGCGCCAGGGGTTGCGCCCGGACTGGGCGTTGACCTCCCCGAGCATGAAAGACAGGGCCAGCGCCATGCCGAGCCCCTGTACGACCATTTTTCCGGCTTTGCTGTTCATGGAATGTGTTCCTAGATAGCAAGACGATTGGTTAATGAACGTATATCCAATTCGAATAAATGTCGAGATGCAACGCCGGAGAGTGGAATTGTTTAGCCAGCCTGCGCTTTTTTCGCGTCGAAAATGTGCGACCGGTTGTGTTGCGCAGATAACGGTGTACGCCCATACTGGAATGGATACAATCGAGAGTCGTGTTGAAATGTCGAAGCGGAAATTGTCGACGCAACAAGAGATTGGAATATGAAAATCGCAGAATCGATCTTGAAAACCGTTATTGGCGGCTGCCTGCTGGCCCTGACTGCTTGCGGACAGCAGGAGCAGGAAAGCGCCCCTGCGGCCGGGACGCCTCCCGCCGCGGGCGTCGCCATCGATCAGGACGATATCGGCGGTGTGGTTACCAGCGCCAGCGGACCTGAAGCCGGGGTCTGGGTAATCGCCGAAACCGGCGACCTGCCCACGCTTTTCTCCCGCAGCGTGGTCACCGACGACGACGGGCGTTACGTGATTCCCGACCTGCCGGCGGCGCAATACGAAGTCTGGGTGCGTGGCTATGGCCTGGTCGATTCGCCCAGGGTCAGCGCGTCTCCGGGTCAATCACTCGATCTGGACGCGGTGATCGCGCCCGACGCCGCCGCAGCCGCGGCGTACTATCCCGCGGGTCACTGGTATTCGCTGCTCGATATTCCAGCGCGGAGCGAGTTCCCGGGCACCGGCCCCGAAGGCAACGGCATATCTCCTGATATCCAGAACCAGGCCGATTACATCCGCCGCGTGACGAATGGCGGCTGCCTGGCCCGCCACCAGATGGGTAACGCCGCCATCCGCAACATGCCAAGCCTGTTCAGCGGCTACGACACCTCGGAGGAAGCCTGGAACCGCCGGATCATGTCAGGCCAGGCGGGTGGTTCGATGGTGCGGGGAATCGCCGCCATGGGCGAGCACGCGATATCAATGTACGCCGACTGAACCGACCGCATCGCCGCGGGTGAACTGCCGCCGGCGCCGGAACGCCCCGCGGGCCTCGAACGCAACGTGGTCATCACGATATGGGACTGGGCCGATCCGACCGCCTATCTGCATGACCTCGTTTCCACCGACCGGCGCGACCCAACGGTGAACGGCTACGGCCGGATTTACGGCGCCCTGGAGGAAAGCACGAACTACCTGCCGGTGCTCGACCCCGCGACGAACTCGATCTCGCAGGTGCCGGTGTTCCCGGAAGACCCGGAATACAACCCTCCGCCGCCCACTCCCCTGGCGGAATCGCCGTATTGGGGCGACGAGCCGATCTGGGACGCATCGACTTCGGTGCACAACCCGATGCTCGACCACGATGGCAGGGTCTGGATCACCGCCCGGGTGCGGGCACCGGACAACGTGCCCGATTTCTGCCGGGAAGGTTCCGATCATCCCTCGGCCCAGGTGTTTCCGACCGGCCGCGCCGGGCGCCATCTCGGCGTTTACGATCCCGAATCCGACGTCCATACGCCGATCGACACCTGTTTCAGCACGCATCATCTGATGTTCGCCGAAGACGAGGACCATACCTTGTGGACCAGCGGCGGCGGCAGCGTGATCGGCTGGCTCAATACCCGGGAATATCTTGAAACCGGCGATTCCGTGGCGGCCCAGGGCTGGACGCCTTTCATTCTCGACACCAACGGCAACGGCGTGCGCGACGCGGACTACACCGAACCGGGCGAAGCCGCGGACCCCGCGCGCGACATGCGCATCGACGGCCGCTATTACGGCGTTGCGCCGGCGCCGGACGGCACGATCTGGGGTTCGTCCCTCGGCTATCCCGGCGCCGTAGTCCGGCTCGTTCCCGGAGACGACCCGGCCACGACCGCGCTCACCGAAATCTATCAGCCGCCGCTGGACGCCAACGGCGACCCGGTCGAAGGCTTCTCGCCGCGCGGCATGGACATCGACCGCAACGGCGTCGTCTGGGCGGCCATGGCCAGCGGCCACATGGCGAGTTTCGACCGTTCGCTATGCACCGGCCCGCTGAACGGCCCTGAAGCGACGGGGCAACATTGTCCGGAAGGCTGGACCTTCTACACCGAGCCCCTGCCGCAATTCCGGAATCTCGATCTGCCGGGCAGCGCCGAAGGCAGCTATTACACCTGGGTCGACCAGTTCGACACTTTCGGCCTCGGCGATAACACGCCGATCAATACCGGCAATCAGTCCGGCGCGCTGCTCGTGCTCAACGACGGCGAATGGGTGCGCCTGCGGGTGCCTTATCCGCTCGGTTTCTATACCAAGTGGCTGGACGGCCGCATCGACGATCCCGACGCCGGCTGGAAAGGCCGCGGACTATGGGCGACCTATAGCAGCAGGGCGCCGTTCCACATGGAAACCGGCGCGGGAACGACGAGCAAGGTCTATCGCTTCCAGATGCGGCCCGACCCGCTTGCGAAGTAGTTAATTACTGGAGTATTTGCGAAGTCGATCTTGAATTTCTTTCTGGGGCAGTCGGCAACGCGGGTGTTCGGCGATACGCTGAAGTCCCCCGGTCATGGCTTTGGCATCCAGAATTCGATGCTCACGCAGTTGATCGAGCAACCAAAGAACACCGTGGCATTCGACCATTTTTTCGATAGCCAATGCGCGCAATGAGCGGTCGCCGGAGAGCAGCATCCATGAGCGAGTCCTGGAGAGTGCGAGCGCGAAGCTGTCGGGAAGCGAGAGGCTGCGCCACTCACGGCGGTACGCGAGGGCAAGGGCGACTTCGACACCATCAAGTTTTCAACGCGAAGCCCCATGCCGATAAGCATGGGGCCTCCGTGATCCTTGAGTTCGTATTCATAAAGCAAATCCGGCACGGCGAATTCGAACGGAAGTCGAAACACGTGTTCCAGGAAAGAACCGCGTTCGAGGTCGATCAACACCGAAGTGTCCGATACGAGCACAGGCATGAGGGTCAGGCACCGGCGGGAATGGATTCTAGATTCGGCGGTTCGTCCATGAGCCGAAGGAGTTCGTGAACCGAGCACCCAAGCAACTCCGCCGCCTTGGACTCCGAGATGGCGTCTTCCGCCAGAGCCCGAAAGCAGAGACGCTCGAAACGTTTGGGTTTTTCGCCTTGCATCGCCCCCGGCTCCCTGTGCGGCGGGCTGCGCCAGCCTCTATGGTCAAACTCGTTGCACAGTTGCCGGAACAGCGAACTGCCGAAGATTCCCAAGTCCTTGCAGCGATAGGTTAGGGCCCGCACACTGACGCCGAAAATCGCCTTGAGGTCGAATAGTTCACGCCAGCCGATGGACCGCCGATGTTTGCCGATCTCGGCACGCAACGTTTCGGCCGGCATGAGGAAGGCGCCGGCAAATCGGTGAGCAGCTTTTTCGTCATCGACTTTCGGTGCGACATCCAGAACCATGTGGCCGAGTTCGTGAGCGGCCGTGAATCGCTGGCGCTCTCCCCAATCTCGCTGATTGATGACGATTACCGACGCGACGCTCCGGTCCTTCCTGCGTACACTAGCCGCGAGACCGTCGATATTGGCAAGAGGCATCGAAAGAACCTTGATGCCGCGTTCCTCCAGCAGTTCAACGAGATTTGGGATCGGGTCGATACCAAGTCCCCAATGACCGCGGACGCCGTGCGCCGCCTGTTCCGCCTCCGCCACGTCATGGAGCACCGGCCAAGGGGCATCGCGCGGCAAATCTCGCGCGATAGTGGGCAAACCGAGAATTTCCTCCACTGTGAGATAGCGCTCCAGCAAATCGAGCACCTTGGCCTCGACTTGCGCCTCTTCGCGCTTGCTAGTCAGCCGCTTTCTCCGGTAGTCGACGGCTTCGAGAGAGATTTTGCTGTCGCTGGCCAGATAAGCGGCGGAAACGCCTAGAGCGTTGGCCAGCGCGATCAGAACTCCCGAGCTTGGCATCGACTCCCCGCGTTCGTACTTGCTGATCGCCTGCGCCGTGACTCGGTTGTCAATTTTTGCCTGAAGATCACGCAATGACAAACCATCCGCCAGACGAGACATCTTAATTCTTTGACCCATAGACATTTTTATACACCCTCGTATTGGTTGACAATTTTGAATTATTTGTTACGATTCGTCAATCAAAGGATCGGCAACGTTCCCATTTTCTTTGAGCCGAGCCTGTTTACTGCGTTGGGGGTAAATCCCGTAACCGCATCAATCTCGTTTTTCCCCGTTGGCAACGGCGACATGACTCTCGTCCAAACTGAGGCCGGCCATCGAATATTAATCGATATGAACATCCGCGCAGCCGCGGAC
>JANQSV010000145.1 GCA_028279115.1 Pseudomonadales bacterium | reverse complement strand
ATCGAGGGCTCCAAATCAACCCGGGCACACCTTAAATCAGCCCTCGGACTGTCCTGTGAATCAGGACCACCTCAGTCCCATCGGGCGCGACCCGTCCGTCATTGAGGCGCACGCCCTTTTTGAGCGCGGCCGGCCGCGATAGCCATTCGTTTTCCCGCGTCTCCGGCCGGAAGAGGGCGAACCCCGACTCATAGGCGCAGATCAATCGGCTGTCGTCTCCAAAGACAAACCCGAAAGATCCCAGCCGTTCGGGCAGATCGTATTTCCGTAAATTGCCGGCCGGCCAGGATAGCTTGAACAGTTGGCATTCCTGTATGTCAGTCCACCAGACAGTTTGATCCGAAGCTCTCCAGAGCACACATTCACCGAGCGTGTTGCCGACATCGATGGTGTCGATGAGCACGGTTTCAATCTTCATGCGTCACCACCAATATGCGTAGATAGCGATCAGCATGATCGTGATCAGGACTGCGCCAAGGTTGAAGTCGGTCCCCGTCGAAAAGGAAATTCCCCCGAGATCGACAACTTGCTCATCCGAATTGGGGCGTTGCATGAAGGACGTTACGACACCCAATGCCAAAGACGCGAGAAACACCAGACCCACGCGATCCATGAAAGGCATTTCCGGGAAAAACAGCGGCCACACGAGCGACAAGGCGACTGAGGAGACCACCGCGACCAGCCCGCCAATCTCCGTTGCGCGCTTCCAGAACAGGCCAAGCGTAAAGATAGCCACAACGCCGGGCGTGAAGAACCCGGTCCAGTTCTGAATGTTCTGGAAGACTTGAGGCGAATTGCCCAGCAGTGGTGTCGCAAGGAACAGTGCGATCACGAGCGCGGAAAAACTGGTCGCCCGCCCGATCATGACCAATCGTTGCTCGCTGGCTTCTCTCGCGAACAGGGGTTTCGCAAGATCCATCGTAAAAATCGTCGAAATCGAATTAATCATTGACCCGAGCGAAGACACGATCGCGGCGATCAAAGCGGCGAAGACGAGTCCCCGAATGCCTTGCGGCGCAAGTTTCATCATTTCGGGATAGGCCTGGTCGGGCCTCGCCAGATCGGGGGCGAGCATCACCGCGGCGATCCCTGGAACGACAATGACGAACGGCATCAGCATTTTCAGAAGGGCAGCGAACAAAATGCCTGATTGCGCTTCCCTGACGCTCTTCGCGCCAAGCGCCCGCTGAATAATGTACTGATTGAAACCCCAATAGGAGATGTTCATGATCCACATCCCACCCAGCAGCACACCGATGCCCGGCAGGTTTATGTATTCCGGATTATCGCGCGAAAGGATCATGTCAAATTTTCCGGGATGCTCCGACATCAACACGAAGAACCCGTTCAGCGCCCCGCCAGACGGGCTTATTTCCACAAGAGCGATCCAAGTGATGATAATGCCGCCAAAGACAAGCAGCACGACTTGAATGATGTCGGTTAGCGCGACGGCTTTCAAACCTCCGTACAGCGAATAGGCTGCCGCGAATGCCGCCAGGGCCAACATTGCGTGGAACATGCCGAGTCCGGTCAACGTATTGATTGCGGTGGCCCCAAGCCACATGATCGTGGTCAGATTCACCACCGTGTAAAGCACGAGCCAGAACACGCTCATCACGTATTTCACGGAGGATCCAAATCTGGATTCGAGGAATTGCGGCATCGTGTAAATACCGCGTTTGAGGAAGATTGGAAGCGCGAATTTTCCAACTAGGACAAGTGTGATGGCGCCCATCCACTCATAGGACGCGATCGCGAGCCCGACCGCAAAGCCGGAGCCGGACATGCCGATGATCTGTTCGGCTGAGATATTGGCGGCAATCAGCGACGCGCCGATCGCCCACCAAGGCAAGGACTTGCCAGCCAGGAAATAGTCCCGGGTATCTTTCCGATGACCCGCTTTTTCGCGGGAAACCCACCAGGCGACAGCGATCAATGCGATCCCATACAGCACGACAAGCGCGTAGTCCAGACTTGCCAACCCCATGTTCTTCTCCCGTCCGGACAATTGCCGCAGACGCTAACGTTCTCCGATCGAATCGATCAGTGCCGACGCCTTCCTGAAAACCGCATCGGCGCTGTCTCCCGGCCGATAAACCGAACCGCCGACACCCAGGCCATCCGCACCCGCGCCGATCCATTCCCGGGCGTTGGCGACACCAATGCCGCCCACGGCGACCAGCGGGAAGTCCCCGGGCAATATGGATTTGACATCACCGATAAACTTCGTCCCCACCCCCTGCGCCGGGAAAATTTTCACGCCAGTTGCGCCCGATTTCCGCGCCAGAAGAATTTCTGTCGGGGTCATCGCGCCCGGCAAGCTCACCATGCCAAGACCAGCAGCTTTGGAAATCACATCCCGATCCGTATTCGGAGAGACGGCCAGGCTCGCTCCGATATCGGCAAGGCGCTCAACCTCCTCCGCGGACAGGACCGTGCCAGCCCCAATGAGTGCCTGTTCCCCATACCCCCGAACCGCCAGACGAATGCTTTCAAAGGGCTCGGGGGAATTCAGGGGTACTTCAATCGCATCGAATCCCACCCGCAGGAGGGCTTCGCCAACCGATTCGATTTCCACGGGAGTGATTCCGCGTAAAATCGCGATAAGCAGCGGCCGTTGGCGGTTCGCTGGAATCCAGTTCATCCTCATTGCGTCCTTGACGATCTCGCCAGTTCCAACAAACCGGCAACTCCGATATTCAACGCGCTCAGCGATAGCGGCGTCAGTTCGAGATGCCGCAACGCGATCGCGTAGCGCTCGGCCAAATTCTTCGCTCCGATAACGGGAAGAATGTCCATTTCCTCCCTGAACTCCGCCAGGGCGAGAGCGTTTGACACATCGGCGCCGATCAGAAGCCCGGACAATCGGTCTGAAGCCTCCTCCGGGCTTTGCCCGGCAAGCAGCGATCGCGCGCGAACCGACATCAACAACTGAAGTAATGATTGTGGATGTTTTGCGGCATCCTCGACTCCGCAGAGAAATGCCTCTTCTGACGAAATGTTCGCATTCCGGATTTTCGTCACCAGCACTCCGTTAGCCGTGAGCAGATCGAAGACTTCGCCAACAATGCTCGTTTGGAACCGGGTTACTTCATTGCCGACGATTTCGACCCATTTGGTATGCGTGCCGGGGATGCAAACCAGAGATCTTGTTCTCCGCGTGAGCGGCCGCGCGCGCAACCAGGCAAGCAACTCGATCTCTTCGCCGCGAATGACGTCCAGCTCTCCCAGAAAATTCCCGCACTTCAATCCCGGTGAAATCCACACACGAATGCCATTGACAAGCTTCGAACTTGAGTGCGCGGAGATCTCCCAAAGCGTGGCCGGACATTCCAGGTAGGGCACTTCCCACCATCCGATTGTCGAACCGACCATCCCCGCGAGGAAGATCTCAGACACCTCATGGTTTGAAAGCCAATGGCCGCAAATGTCAAACAATTCGATTTCGATTTCGTCTCTTTCGAGTTTGGAAACACCCCTCCCGGCGCGGGTTTCGAGAATTTCCCCGGTCCGGGCATCAACCAGAGAAAGCGTGAGACTGGATGTGCCCCACATTCCACAGACGATGAGTTCGTCCGCGAACTGTTTGGCCGCGGATTTCAAATGTGGCCGCCATCGATGACAAACTGCTGGTTGGTGATCATACGGCTGTCATCGGCAGCGAGGAAAAGCGCGAGGTTGGCCACGTCCGATGGCAGGATGCGCGACTTCAGCGCCGTCTGTTCCATCCACCGCCGCTCGGCCTCCGGCGTCAGCCAGTTTTGCAACTGGCGCTCCGTCACCACCCAGCCGGGCAAAATTGCATTAACACGAACTCCATCAGCGCCGTAATTCCTGGCAAGCGCCTTGGTCAGACCCAGGAGCGCCGCTTTGGCGGAAACGTAACCCGGCATTTCGGTGGGGCCGATCAGCGCATTGATGGAGCTTAAGTTGATAATCGCGCCGCCACCCTTTTCTTTCATCAGCCGGATGGCCGATTGCGAGGCAAAGAAGGCGGAATCCAGATTCACCGAGAGACAGTCCCGCCACCTTTCTTCAGTGACTTCCAGCGGGTGGTGGCGCACATCGTTGGCAACGTTGTTGACAAGAATATCGAAACCGCCCACTGCCTTGCTGAAGTCTTGAATGCTCTGCTGAAGCGCTGGAACATTTCGAACATCCATCGCTTCGAACCAGGGCTCGATTCCGAAACGATCGAAGAGTTCTCCCGCGAGTGCGACACCCGCATCGCGATCGATATCAATAAAACCGGCTATTGCCTTCTGCTCGGCGAATGCCGTGACGAGCGCCGCGCCGATACCCGTGGCGCCGCCAGTTACGAACACCCGTTTGCCTGAAAGACTGGGATAGGTTGCGAAGCTGGACATCAATGCGACTCCCGGTCGACCCCGGAGCCACTTGAGCCGCGCAAGAACTCCAGATCCGCGCCGATGTTCGCCTGTTCAACCGTTTTCTGATATAGGCTCTGATAGCCCCGCGTTGCCGGGGTGAAATCAGCGGCGGAGGTATTCTCGCGCCGCCGCCATTCGTCTGGGGAAACGTTCACATTCAAAGTCCGTTCGGCCGCATCGAAATTGACGATATCACCCGTGCGAACTTTCCCGAGAGGTCCACCCGCTACCGACTCCGGTGAGACATGCAGAATCACCGTTCCATAGGCTGTTCCACTCATCCGGGCGTCGGAGATGCGAACCATGTCGCGCACGCCTTTCTCCAGCAACTTTTTCGGCAAGGCCATGTTTGCCACCTCCGGCATGCCGGGATAGCCTTTTGGACCGCAACCCTTCAGCACCAGTACTGAATCCGGCGTGACTTCGAGGTCGGGATCGTCAATTCGCGCCTTGTAGTCTTCGATATTCTCGAAAACCAGCGCCGGACCGGTATGGCGCAACAACTCAGGAGTCGCCGCGCTTGGTTTCATGATCGCGCCGTCCGGGCACAGATTTCCGGTGAGGACCCACGTGCCGGCTAGCGGCGTCACCGGATCGTTCAGGGGCCGGATGACATCTTCGTCATAAATCTCCGCCGTTTCCATCACCTGGCCAATCGTTTGCCCTGCCACGGTCTCGCAGCTTGTGTCGAGAAGGTTGCCGAGCTGCTTCATGACGCCGGGCACGCCGCCGGCATCGTGGAACTCCTCCATAAGATGAGCCCCGGAAGGCTGCACATTGGCAAGCAAGCCGATGCCCCGTGTCAGTTGATCGAAATCCGGAAGTGCGAGTTCAATTCCGATACGGCGCGCAATCGCGAGGAGGTGGATTACGGTATTGGTCGATCCGCCCAAAGCCGCATGCACCCGAATGGCGTTTTCCATCGAGCGTCTGGTGAGGAAGTGGGAAAGAGGCTTTTCTTCCACCACCAGTCGAACGATCGTCCGACCTGAAAGATGGGCAAGCCGCTGCCGTTCGGCGACCACGCCGGGCGCGCTGCCATTCATGGGCAGCGCCAATCCCAGGGCTTCGGCGACAGAAGCGAAGGACGAGGCCGAGCCCATGGTCATGCAGACGCCGCGGGACCGGGACATTCCGGCTTCGGCGGCCTCGAAGTCCTCCAGGGACATTTTTCCGGCCCTGACTTCCTCGGAGAAACGCCAGACATCGGTTCCCGACCCGATGGCTTGCCCCCGGAATTTTCCGTTCAGCATCGGCCCCGACGAAACAACGATTGCGGGCAGATCGACGCTGGCCGCGCCCATGAGCTGTCCTGGCGAGGTCTTGTCGCATCCCCCCAGCAATACCACGCCATCGATCGGATTCCCGCGAATGCTTTCCTCGACATCCATGGACAGCAAGTTGCGAAACAGCATTGCCGTCGGGCGCATCTGCGTCTCGCCAAGCGAGGTGACGGGAAATTCAAGCGGTAGACCGCCACTCTCCCATACCCCTCTTTTCACATATTCGGCAATTTCACGCAAATGAGAGTTGCACGGCGTCAGTTCGGACCAGGTGTTGCATATCCCGATAACGGGCCGGCCATCGAACACATCGTCTGGAAGCCCCTGGGCTTTCATCCACGAGCGATGGATGAACCCATCCTTGCCCTTTCTGCCAAAGGAAAGCTGGCTTCGCCGGTGTTCAGGAATTTTCTTCTCGTGCACAGAATTCCTCCCTTCGTACTGTCACCGGGAAGTCTCGGAAAACGTTCATCGGGGTCGCCATCAGCGTTCGTAGAGGCGCACACGATAGATTCCCGGTGTCGTAACTTCCTTGACCGGGAACGGAGCGCTTGCCTGAAAATCGTCCGCTGTCGGCTGTGGTGGACGGTCACTATCGAACGCGAACGTGGGTCCGACAACAGGTATTCTTCCAAATACGCGAACCCGCTCGTTATGGAAAGTCTCGTCTCCATTCATCAGGCGTCCCGGCGTCCATTCCCCGTCTACGAACTCTCCCTCGAATACATCAGCGATATAGACCGTCCGATCAGCGTCACCGGACTCGAATCCGACGTGCAAATGTTGGCCCGCAATCAGAAATTCATCTTTGCTCAAACGTGCGATGATGCCGTAGGCTGCTTCGTCTAACCGGGTGAATCTCACATCGACAATCAAGTCATCCAGTTCGATCCGCCGCCCGGTTTCCTCACCCTGCCGCATGACCGCAAAGAGAGCATCCTCTTTCTGCTGATACTCAAGCACGATGGGAGCAATCTCGTGCAGTACGCCATAAGCCTTGGCAAAAGCTCGATTTCGCGCGCCGTCCTCTACGCCGAATGGGGAATAGCCAAGTGCGTTATGTTCTCCGATAATGTAGAAAGCTCGTGAAGCATCAATCGTGGACTCCGGCACAAAGAGCGGATTATCCTCGCGCACATAATCCGCAGTGATTCCCTTGAAGTCTGCCAGGTATATGTCCGGCGAAAGGAAATCGATCGAGTCTGTTGCCGCCTTGTAGATATCCATCACGCGCGAGACTGGCCCCCCGGCGGGATATTGACCTGGGAGTTCCTCGTCATGTTGAACGATCCAGGCGTTTACAAATGTGGGAAGATCGAGCTCCGCGCGCCCGGCCTCGGCAACTTTTCCGATAAAGCTTGCATATGACCAAGCGAGCAAAAACTCGCGTGCGTGAATGTTGTCCCCAAAGACATCGGTCCAGGAGCCTGACGCCTTCTCTCCCGCGTCCTGCCAGACTTTACGCAATTCGGGTCGAAGCGCGTGCCTGTTTTCGGCCAAGTAATTCAGCAGCGCCGATGGCACATCGGAAGAAAGCGCTGATTGTCCCAATTCCGAGTAATCGAAATCGCTTCCCAAAATTCCGACCTCGTTTTCGGGTTGCATCATGATAATGCGCCTGCCTCGATCGCTTTCCGCAATTCGTCTGCTCAATACGGCGTAAGCGCGTTTGTCCGCTTCCAGAAGTTCTTCGGAGAAGACGCTTATGGTCTCAATCGCATTGCCTTCCGCGTCAATTACCCGCGGGAATCGTTCTGTGTCTTGTCGGACCCATAGCGGTGTGTAGCTCGACTGCCCGTTTTTCCAGCTCCCAAACCAGATGACGATCAATCGCATATCGTGCTTTTCGGCGCTTTCGATCAGATAATCGATAATTTCAAAGTCAAATTGGCCTTCGACCGGCTCGAATAGCTGCCATGTGACTGCGGCCAGCACCGTATTCAGGTTCATCTGATCAAGTTGTGACCACAGGGGCTCGGTATACGTAATCGAAGAGGTTGTGGAGTTGTGCAGTTCGCCACCGATTATGAGGTACGGCTTCCCATCTACCATAAGCTGCGTGGCGGCGCCGTTTTGTTGCAGGAACGGGAGCGAGGCTTCGTTGGAGGCGTTTCCCGCCGTCCCCGGCGATTCGCCCTGACCCTGGATGATCTGTCTTGAGCACGAACAAATGAGAACGAGAAGTATCGCCGCCGACACCTTTCCAATTCCATCGTAACGCCTGTTCATTTTCCTGTACCTTTTTCAGTGTTTAACGATCAAGTATGACCGCTGCGCCGCACTTGTCGATCGCTCGGAAAACGCGATATCGGTCAGAATTTCGCCCGCAATCCAACTCCAATCTGCCGCCCGGTATATCCTGCGAAGTTCATGTAGCCGTTGAAGGAACCGCCTTCGCGCCCATACGTCGCCTTGTCCTCGCTGTCCAGCAGATTGCCGCCATAAACGTTGAACGAGAGGCTGTCGTTGAAATTGTAGTAAAGACTCGCGTCCAGCCAACCAATCGGATCGTGATAAACCGGATCGGACCCGGAAATCAGCAAGTACTGGTCTCGCCAATTGTACGCAAGGCGCGCGCCAAACCGGTCATTTTCAAAGTACGCGATTAAATTGTACGACCACTCCGATTGACCTTCGATCGGCAACTCCTTGCCTTGCCCGTCGGTCAGCGAAGTGTCACTATCCGCGTAGGTCGTATTGAACTGGAATCCGAAGCCTTCCAGTTGATCCGCAAATTCGCCCAAACCCTGCTGCCAGGAGAATTCCATGCCTTTGATGCTGCCGCCTTCAGCATTGAACGGCCCGAAAAGACTGAAAGTTTTTGACGTGCTTTGCCCGGGAACGCAGAAGTCCACCGTGCAGGTGAACGGACCCGACAGGATCAGGGTTTCGTCGCGCTGGCCGTTTGCGATAAACGTATCTATATCCTTGTAGAACGCCCCGATGAGAAGCGCGCCTTCGAGACCATAGTACCACTCAAGTGTGGCATCGTACTGATTGGCCTTGAAAGGGTCGAGATCAGGATTGCCAACGCGAATATTCCCGCCCCGGAAGTTTGGCCTGTCGAGCGCAAGCCGCAAATCTCCGATCGGCGCCCGTGAAATGACTCTGGATGCGGCGAACCGCGCAACTGTGTCGTCGGTCACATCGACCTTCAAATTCAGGCTCGGCAACAATTCCGTATAGGATTTTGATTCGGAGACTGGCGTACCTTCGGCGAAGGTTACGCCGAGAATATCGCTAAGAAACCTGCCATAGAATTCCCGGACTGCGGCAGACGCTCCGTTCGACGTTTGCTCGGTGTGTGAGATGCGCAAACCGAGATTGAGGAGGTAGTCCATGGTCCCGATTTCGCCAACAATATCTGTCTCCACGTATCCCCAGGCGGCAAGTTCCTCGACCGAATATGACTCCACGGGGGACAGCGTGCCCGCCAGAAGATCGAAATCGTCGGAATTGTCTCCGTCAGCGACTTGACCTACATTGCGCAACCACTGCAGCATCTCATCAACGTTAAGATTTTGCCATTGGGTTGGAATTCCCGTTGACTTGCCGGAGTTCAGGAAGTCATCGACCCGATTGGTGAAAACATAGTCGGGAATTACAAACGACCGGAAGCGCTCCCAGGGAAATCCGCTGTCTCCAATTGGCGAGAGCGCATCCACCACGAGCGTGAAAGGTTGACCATTGATCGTTGCGGAATGCTCACCCAGTCCGAACCAGTCGTCGCCGGCTTTCCCTTCGAAATAGGTGTCGATTGCCGTCGTTCGGTAGTGATCGTTTCTTTTGTTCTGCTCCGAAACGCCCGCGCCGAAACGAACCACTTCCAGGTTTTCGCCGACCTCCCAAACATTGTCGATTTTCGCTTCGAAGATCGAATCTTTTACGTCGTTACCTCGATTTTCAAGCCAGCCAACCGTCCACGGAAACTGGGACCCAGGCGCCTCGGAGAAAGTCAGAACCGGGAACTCCCTCCCGTTTGACCAGTCGTAGGAAGCTGTATTGACCGCCGTTCTGGCCTTCAGCACCCACCCATCGCCGCTGTCATCCCGGTTCGCCTCGGAATAATAGACATCGATATTCGAAGCAAGATTTTCCGATACACGATACTCCAGATTGCCGCCGACAAGCAGTGTTTCCGTAATGCGGGGAAATGTATAAACCTCGTTGTCCAGATAGGCGAACTCGCTGCGAGTAAATGGACCGTCAGGGTCGTTATCGTCACCCCAGGTCAGACCCAGGATGTTCCCATCCGCATCCGCGTTGAACGCGATCGTCGTCGGTTCTTCCCAATAAATCGGATTGCCCTGGTCGAGAACGTTGCCGAACACGTTCTGCGTGTTGGTCGTATCGTAAACGGAATACAAAGCGTCGAGACTCAATTCGACCCGCTCGGAGGGGCGCCATTGAAAGGCGAAAGTGCCGCCATAGCGCTCGCGCTCCTCATTTGTCTGGATCAGTGTGAATGCCCTGGGAATCGTCCCGTCGAGCAATTCAAAGCTTCCGTCCTGATACAGGTCGACATCATAAAATCGGTCATATTCCGTGACCTTTGCTTCATCCTGGCGCAAAGCGCGTTTATTGTAGTTCGCACTGACCAGGACGCCGATCGTGTCGTTGGCGAACCTGCGACTATAGACCCCGGAAAGGCGGGGATTGGTCTCTTCCGCCAGTTCGTCCGCCACGCCATACGCGGAAAGCTGGGACGTTCGATCGTCGAGGTCGAGCGGCTTGGGGGTTCTGACATCGATGATCGCGCCGATGCCGCCCTCATAGAGGCGTGCCTGCGATGACTTGGTGACATCGATTCGCGACACCAGTTCCGAAGCCAATACGTCATAGCTGAATTCGCGGCCCGGATCCTCGGTCGCCAGTCGGCGCCCGTTCAAAGTAGTGATGTTGAACGAGCCAGCCAGACCGCGCACTGAAATTCGGCGCCCTTCGCCGCTGTCGCGGCCGACCGCCAGGCCGGGAACGCGCTGAAGCGCTTCGGCCACGTTCACATCGGGCAGTTTGCCGATATCCTCGGCAACGATGCTGTCAACGATGGCGTCGGAATCCCTTTTGATTCTCAGCGCCTCACCCAAACTGCCGCGAATTCCCTGAACGACGATGACTTCGAGTTCGCCCGCTCCATCGACGCCGGTTTCTTGCGCGTGGACAACGCCAGTGATTCCCGCAAGCGCAATCAGACTCGCAGCGGCCAACACAGACTTTCTCATAACTTCCTCCTGGACAGGAACACTGTACGATCTCTTAAGTTCTGTTATTTGTATGATAAATAGCATTTATGGGAGCGTCAAGCAAATCTGGTTTCGAGATGGTTCGGGAACAGGCGAGACAGAAGCAAGGCCATCACAATCGTCATCGCTCCCACCCTCCCAAGTCCCAATTCCGCAAGTGCAGATTCAATACGGATCCTGGACTATTCTCCGGGGGCGATTGTCTCCATCACCTGGATGAGCGAAGGAATTTTGTAATGCGGGGAGCGAAAACTGCCTGGATAGATGGAACTGCCTAAAACGGCATATTGGCCATTCGAGGCATACATATACGGTCTGAAAATGCTCCTAGACTGCGGCGCGCGCCTCGGACCAGGGCAGCGCTTTTTGGAGGAATCTCCCGGTGTGGGACGCCGGGACTTCCGCCACCTGTTCCGGCGTGCCGCTGGTGACGATGCGGCCGCCGCCGCTGCCGCCTTCCGGGCCGAGGTCGACGATCCAGTCGGCAGTCTTGATCACGTCCAAATTGTGTTCCACGACCACAATGGTGTTGCCATGGTCGCGCAGCCGGTGCAGCACCTTCAGCAACTGGCGGATGTCGTGGAAATGCAGGCCCGTCGTGGGTTCGTCGAGGATATAGAGCGTACTGCCCGTGTCGCGCTTGGATAGCTCGCGCGACAGCTTCACCCGCTGGGCTTCGCCGCCGGACAGGGTCGTAGCCGACTGGCCGAGACGGATGTAGGACAGACCCACGTCCATCAGCGTCTGCAACTTGTTGGCGATGACAGGGATCGCGTCGAAGAATTCGCGCGCTTCTTCCACCGTCATGTCGAGCACCTGGTGGATGTCCTTGCCCTTGAATTTGACTTCGAGCGTCTCGCGATTGTAGCGCTTGCCCTGGCAGAGATCGCAAGTTACGTATACGTCGGGCAGAAAGTGCATTTCGACCTTGATCAGCCCGTCGCCCTGGCAGGCCTCGCAGCGGCCGCCCTTGACGTTGAAACTGAATCGCCCCGGCTTGTAACCCCGGCTGCGCGCTTCGGCGGTGGCGGCGAACAGATCCCGTACGGGGGTGAACAACCCGGTGTAAGTCGCCGGATTGGAACGCGGCGTGCGGCCGATCGGACTTTGATCGATATCGACTACCTTGTCGAGCAATTGCAGGCCCGTGATCGACTCGTAAGGCGCGGGCGAAAGCGACTGGGCCTTGTTCAGGCGGGTGGCGGCGATAGGATACAGGGTATGGTTCACCAGGGTCGACTTGCCGGAACCGGACACGCCGGTTACGCAGGTAAAAAGTCCGAGCGGCAAAGTTACGTCGATTTGTTGCAGGTTGTTGCCGCGGGCGCCCTTGATCAGCAGCAGGCGCTCCTTGTCGTATGGCGTTCTGTGCTCGGGAACCGCGATGATTTCCTGGCCTGAAAGAAATTTTCCGGTGATCGACTCCGTACAGTTCTCGATCGCGTTTACGTGGCCCTGGGCCACGATTTCGCCGCCATGGATGCCGGCGCCCGGTCCGATATCGATGATGTGATCGGCGTTGCGAATCGCTTCCTCGTCGTGCTCGACCACGAGCACGGTGTTGCCGAGGTCGCGCAGTTGCAGCAAGGTGTTCAGCAGACGGTCGTTGTCGCGCTGGTGCAGGCCGATCGACGGCTCGTCGAGAATGTACATGACGCCGACGAGCCCGGCGCCGATCTGGCTCGCCAGTCGGATGCGCTGGGCTTCGCCGCCCGACAGCGTTTCCGCGCTGCGGTTCAGAGTCAGATAGTTCAGGCCCACGTCTACGAGGAACTTCAGCCGTTGCTGCAATTCCTTGAGCACCTTTTCAGCGATGCGGGCCTGCTTTCCTTCGAGTTCGAGTTCGTTGAAATAGCGCGCGGCCCGGGCCACGGTCATATCGGAGATTTCCGGCAAATTGTGGCCTTCGATGAAGACGTGGCGGGCGTCCTGTTTCAGCCGTGTGCCGTCGCAATCGGGACAGACCCTGAAACTGAGATAGCGAGCCAGTTCGGCGCGCACGCGATCGGAATCGGTTTCATTGTAGCGGCGCATGATATGTGGCATGACGCCTTCGAACGGCTTCTTTCGATTGATGCTCATGCCGCTGCTGCCGACGTAGCGAAAACTGATTTCCTCTTCCCCGCTGCCGTGCAGAATGATGTCCTGGCAGCGCCGGTCGAGACGCTGGAAGGGCGTGGTGAGATCAAATCGGTAATGTCTCGCCAGCGCTTCGAGCTTCGAGTAATACCAGAGATTTCTCGGCTCCCATCCGCGAATCGCGCCTTCGGACAAGCTGCGCTCCGGGTCGGTGACGACGCGCGATTCGTCGAAGAACTCGCGTACGCCCAGGCCGTCACAGGACGAGCAGGCGCCGGCGGGATTGTTGAATGAAAACAGCCGCGGCTCGAGTTCGCGGATGCTGTGGCCGCAATGGGGGCAGGCGAACAGCGCGGAGAACACCATATCCTCGCTGTCTTGTTCCGCGTCCATATTGGCCACCATGGCCAGACCTTCGGACAGATGCAGCGCGGTCTCGAAGCTCTCCGCGAGGCGTTGGGCCTGGTCCGGCCGCACCCGCAGCCGGTCGACGACGACTTCGATCGAGTGCTTCTTGTTCTTGTCCAGTTCGGGCGGATAGTCGATTTCGCAGATCAGCCCGTCGACTCGCGCGCGGATAAAGCCGCCGGTGCGCAATTCGTTGAACACGTGTATGTGTTCGCCCTTGCGTTCGCGTACCACCGGCGCAAGCAGCATCACCCGCGTGCCTTCCGGCAGAGCCAGCACCTGATCGACCATCTGGCTTACGGTCTGGGCTTCGAGCTTGACCTGGTGTTCGGGGCAGAAAGGCTCCCCCGCCCGGGCGAACAGCAGCCGCAGATAGTCGTAGATCTCGGTGATAGTGCCGACGGTGGAGCGCGGATTGTGGGAGGTCGATTTCTGTTCGATGGAGATCGCCGGGGAAAGCCCGTCGATGTGATCGACGTCAGGCTTTTCCATCATCGACAGGAACTGCCTGGCGTAGGTCGACAGCGATTCGACGTAGCGACGCTGCCCTTCGGCGTACAAGGTATCGAAGGCGAGCGAGGATTTGCCGGAACCGGACAGCCCGGTGATCACCACGAGTTTGTCCCTGGGAATGGTGAGGTCGATGTTCTTCAGGTTGTGGGTGCGGGCGCCCTTGACGAAGATGGAATCCATGAATTTCCCGGCGGCGAAGTCAAACGGTTGATTATCCGCCAAGCTCCCACGTCGGGCAAATCCGGCTTACTTGCTTCGATCAGCATCTCGCCGCCGCTGGCGTGACGGGTTTCGGCGTCCGCCGTAAATACGGTCCAGCCGCCAAGCACAGCTTGGCGTCGTTCCGGCTGCGCTCGAAGCTGCGCTTCGAAAATGCTTGCCTGCACCCATGTAGGCTCGGGCTCGGCATCCTTGCCTCGCACGCCACCGAAACCCGTCACGCCAGCGTCGGCTTACGGAGACTGGGAAAAAGATCGGGAAGAAACTAAGCGAGCTTTTGGTCAATGGTATAGACTTTAGCGAGGACGAATCAGCTATCAATTGGAGGTAAACGTGGCAGGTCGCGGAATCAACAAAGTTATACTCATCGGAAATCTCGGCAATGACCCCGAGGTGCGGTACACGCCTAGCGGAACTGCGGTCGCCAACGTAACGATCGCGACCAACGAGTCCTGGAAAGATCGCAACACCGGCGAGCGGCAGGAACGCACCGAGTGGCATCGCGTGGTGTTTTTCAGCAGGCTGGCGGAAATCGTCGAACAGTATCTGAAGAAGGGTTCAAAAGTGTTTGTGGAAGGTCGTCTGCAAACCCGATCCTGGGAACAAGATGGCGTCAAGCGTTACACTACTGAAATCATCGCCAACGATATGCAGATGCTCGATTCGCGCGGCGATGCGGGCAGCGGCGGGGGCTCTTTCGAACAACGTCAACCGGCTGCCGCGGCCGGCGGCGGCCAGCAGCGGGAGAAGGCCGCGGCGGCCCAGCCTGAATCGTCTGGTTTCGACAACTTCGATGACGACGATATTCCGTTCTGAACGAAGTTGAAAAGCCAGTAAACGGATACGCCATCGTCATTCCATGAAGTTATTTCTCGTTGGCGCCAGAAGTCCCACCGGAAAAGCCCTGACCGAGATCTTGCGCAAGCGCAAGATTTCGTTCCTGGCGCCGGCGGAAAAGCACTTTACGCCGGGCAATGCTTCGGCAATAGCCGCGATGATCGGTGAGTACGAACCGACGCAGCTGATCAATCTGGCGGACTTCATTTCCGGCAATCACAGCGCCTTGAAACGGGCCCAGTTAATGGAAGAGCGCTGTTCCGCGGTCAATGCGGAACTGCCCGGAGTGCTTGCAGATATCTGTGGGCGTCTGGAGATTCCCCTTTTCCACCTGTCCAGCAGCTATGTTTTCGCCGGCGACAAGAAACTTGCCTATGGCGAGCACGACGAACCGGACCCGGCCGGAATTTACGGGCGGTGTTCGCTGGAAGGCGAACGGCGGGTGCGAGAGTTGCCCGAGCATATCCTGCTGCGCCCCGGCTGGCTGTTCGGCCCGCACAAACGGGGGCTGATCAAGTCCTGGATACGTTCGATCAAGCGTCACGGCGGTGAAATCGATGTCTGGCGCAGGCGGCTGAATCCCACGAGCACCGAAGATCTGGCCACGGCGATACTTGCGATCTGTCATCAGGTGGATTGTGACGCCAATGTCTGGGGCACTTATCACTATTGCAGCCTGACGCCGACCTGGGAGAAGGAGGTGGCGACGCTTACGCTCGAATTCGCGGCCGCCCGCGACGCGGACATCTACGCTCTGCTGGATCGCGTGAATCTGATCGAAAAGCCGGTGCGGGCGCCGGAAGTATTCAATTCGACGCTGTCCGGCAAGAAACTGTTCGATACGTTCGGCATCAAGGCGAAAGACTGGCAGGAACAATTGAAGAAAACCGTGCAGTCCCTGTACGATCCGGCGAAAAAGGCCGCGGCCTGAAGCGGCCCGGGCATGCAACCCATGACAGAAGTTTCCGGCAGCGCATTGACTCCGGTGGATTCCGCCTGCCGGCTGATCCGGGAAACCGTCCCGCAAATCAGCGGCGCGGAATCCGTCGAATTGCTTGCCGCCCGGGGCAGGATCCTTGAGCAGGAAATCCGCGCCGGCATCGATGTGCCGCCCTTCGCCAATAGCGCCATGGACGGTTACGCCCTGCGCGCCGCCGACGCGCACACGGCTCCGGTAAACCTGCCGGTCAATCGCCGCATCGCCGCGGGCCAGGCCGGCGGCGCGTTGCCGGCAGGTGAAGCGGCGCGAATCTTCACCGGCGCCGCATTGCCGGAAGGCGCCGACGCCGTCGTAATCCAGGAAAACTGCCGGGCCGGCGACGGCAAAGTCACCGTGCTCGCGCCGGTAACGCCGGGAGATCACGTGCGCGCCGCGGGAGACGCCGTGCGCGCCGGCGATCTGCTGTTCCACGGCGGACATCGCCTGCAGCCGCAGGACATCGGCGTCCTCGCTTCGACCGGCTGCGCCGATGTGCCGGTGCGGCGAAAACTGCGCGTCGGACTGCTCGTGACGGGCAACGAGTTGGTTGCGCCCGGAACTCCCCTGCTGCCCGGACAGATATACAACGGCAATTTCTACACCCTGGCGAGCATGTTGCAGCACCTGCCGGTGGAACTTGCCGACCTGGGCATCGCCGCCGACGATCTGGAACATACGCGGCAGGCCCTGATCGAAGCCTCCGCCAGGGTGGATTGCATCATAACCACCGGAGGCGTGTCGGTCGGCGACGAGGACCACGTCCGCGCGGCCGTCGAAAGCGAGGGCGAGTTGCAACTCTGGAAACTCGCCATCAAGCCCGGCAAGCCCCTCGCTTACGGCAGGGTCCGGCAGGCGGTTTTCTTCGGCCTGCCGGGCAATCCCGTTTCCGCATTCGTCACCTTTTGCCTGATCGTGCGGCCGGCCTTGCTGCGCATGATGGGCGCCGAGGGGACCGCTCCCGCCGGTTACCGGCTGCCGGCGGGATTTTCCAGTCCCCAAAGCGGAAACCGGCAGGAGTATCTTCGCGTAACGGTCGAGGTCGATGCAGACGGCAGGGAACAGGCGCTTCCCTTCGACAACCAGAGTTCAGGCGCCGGCTCTTCGCTGAGCCGTTCGAGCGGATTGCTGGTGGTGCCTCCCCGTACCGCGGTCGAGCCGGGCGACCGCCTGATTTTCATACCCTATTCGGAGTTGCTGGCGTAAGATATCGGCATGCGCGATTTACGACTTTCCTGCCTGCCGCTCATTGTTCTGCTCCATGCCTGTCAGTTGCAAACCCCTGCGCCGGAGCGGACGGCTGAAGCTTCCGCGGCGCTTCCGGAAATGCGCACGATTCCCGTGGAAGAACCCGCAGTCGAGCAAATTCCGTCGAATCTGCAAAGGCTGATTGCCGACTTGCTTTTCTCGGGTCTGCAAGCTCTCGACGACGACCGCCTGCTCACGCCGCGATTCGACAACGCTTACGACTATTTTCGCGAAGTCCTGCAATTGCAGCCGGAAAACGAGATTGCCCTCGAGGGCATGCAAAGTATCATCGAGCGCTATCTCGACCTGGCCCTGGAAGCGGCCAATCGCGGCAATTTCTCCAATGCCGACCGCTTGCTCGACCGGGCGGAAATCATCGACGGCGCCCATCCCGGCATCGCCCCCGCCCGCGAGGCGCTCGAAGCCGAGCGTAATTCGGGGGATCTGTTTTTTCCGCTTGAAGAAAGGACCTTGCGACGCCAGGACGATGCGATACGCGCAACGTTGGCTGATATCGCCACGCAGGCCAGGGAGCATGATGCGTTCGTTCTCATTACCGCGCCCGACGACGAACTCGCGCGCTGGATGTATTCGACCATGCGCGAATCGGTCGCGGGCTATCGGCTGCGCGGCAATATCGAGATTTCCGGCGTTACCTTGATCCGTCTCAGGATGCCCGAATCCTGAACACCGGCACGAACGGCCCGGACGAGCCATTTAAGGTAAACTGCGAGCCATGGTTGGGTGGATCAAACAGAAATGGGGCAATCTTCACGCCCGCATCAGATGGCCCGGTTGGAGTGGAGGCGGCGGAATAGCACGCAGGATCCTACTCTGGGGAGTCGGCGCGCTGGCCGTTTTCGTGGTGGCGCTCGGAATTTACTGGAGTTGGGAACCGGACCCCTTCTCCGTGCGCCTGAACACCGCCGAGAAACTCGCCGCGAGCGGCAACGACTATGTGATTGGCGCGGCCACTACGTCCGCCATGATCCGCGTCGCGGAGTCATTGCTCGACAAGCCGGGCGGCTATCTGACCAACGACATCACGCCGCCGGGAATTTACCTCGACAACATTCCGAACTGGGAATTCGGCGCGCTGGTCCAGATCCGCGACCTGTCCCGGGCGATGCGCGAGAGTTTCAGCCGCTCCCAGTCCCAGTCGACGGAGGATCCCGACCTCATCGTCGCCGAGCCCAATTTCCACTTCGACAACGATAGCTGGATCTTTCCGGCCACCGAGAATGTCTATGGGGAAGCGGTCGAAAGCCTGCAATCCTACCTGGCCAGGATTTCCGATCCGAACAACGCCGACGCGCAGTTCTTCGCCCGCGCCGACAACCTCGCGACCTGGCTGGAAGACGTGGAAACCCGGCTCGGCAGCTTGTCCCAGCGCCTGAGCGCCAGCGTGCGGCAGAATCGGGTCAATACCGACACCGCGGGGGAGCCCGCCGCGGCCCAGTCGACCCCGGCCGATTCCGAAATCCAGGTACAGACCCCATGGCTTCAAATCGACGATATCTTCTATGAAGCCCGCGGGGCCACCTGGGCGCTGATGCATTTCCTGCAAGCTGTGGAAGTCGACTTCGAAGCGGTGGTCGAAGACAAGAACGCCGGCGCCAGCCTGCGCCAGATCATTCGCGAACTCGAAGCGAGCCAGGGCACGGTGTATTTCCCGGTGATTCTCAACGGCTCGGGATTCGGCACGTTCGCCAACCACTCGCTGACCATGGCCAACTATATTTCCCGCGCCAACGCGGCAATCATCGACCTGCGAAACTTATTGGAACAGGGATAGCGGCCCCGTGGCGTCGAGACCGGCGATAGACTGGCTTCCAGCCCTGGTCTGGGCGCGGCACTATAGACTCAAGGACCTGCGCAATGACGCCATCGCGGCGATAGTCGTCGCGGTCATGCTGATTCCCCAGGCGCTCGGCCTGGCCCTGGTGGCCGGAGTGCCGGCCCAGGCCGGTCTCTATGCCGCCATGTCCGGACTGACGATCTACGCATTATTTGGCAGCAGTCGGTGTCTTTCCGTCGGCCCTGTGGCGGTCCTGTCGCTGATGACCGCCGCCGCGCTCTCCCGCCTGCCGCTGGAAACTCCAGCCGAGTATGCCGCGGCGGCGCTCACACTCTCCTTCATGACAGGCGCCATATTGCTGCTGGCCGGATTTCTCCGGCTCGGCTTTGTAGCCAACTTCATTCCGCGGCCGGTGCTCGTCGCATTCGTGACCGCCTCGGCCATCCTGATCGCCTTGAGCCAGATGGATTTGCTGTTCAATGTTCCGGTGTCAGGCAGCAACGCGCTGGCGATGTTCGCCTCGCTCATCGCAAATCTGACTGGCGCGCATCTGCCGACCCTGGCCCTCGGACTGGCGGCAATCGCCTTCCTGGTGATCTGTAAACTCAGGCTGTCGCGGCTCTTCCTCCGGATGGGATTCCGCCGCGGGGCGGCCCGTTCGCTTTCGCGCGCCGGACCCATCGCGCTGGCGGCGCTGGCGATCTTGCTGAGTTGGCAATTCAATCTTGAGGAAGCAGGAGTCGAAGTTCTCGGCCCGATTCCCTCGGGCATGCCCGCGTTCACCTTGCCGGATTTCTCGCCTGCACTGCTTGGCAGCCTGTTTCTCTCGGCCCTGCCGCTGGCAATCGTCTGTTATGTGGAATCGATCTCGGTCGCACAGGCGCTGGCCGTGCGCCGCCGGCAGACCATCTCGCCGAACCAGGAACTGACCGGTCTCGGCGCCGCGAATCTCGTCACATCATTCAGCGGCGGCATGCCTGTCGCCGGCGGCTTCTCCCGTTCCCTGGTCAATTTCGAAGCCGGCGCCGCGACTCCCGCGGCGGGCTTCTACGCCGCGGTGATCATCGCGCTCGTCGTTCTGTTCCTGACCCCCGTGCTTTACTGGCTGCCGAGAGTCTGCCTCGCCGCGGTAATCCTCGTGGCCGTATACGCCCTGCTCGATTTCTCGATCTTCGCCAAATCCTGGCGCCACTCGCGCAGCGATTTCTTCGCGGTCGCCATCACCTTGATCGTGACATTGACCGTAGGCGCCGAAGCCGG
>JANQSV010000135.1 GCA_028279115.1 Pseudomonadales bacterium | reverse complement strand
TTCCGCGTTTCGTACTCTATTGGCGCGAACGCGGCGAGGCCAGATTTTCTTGGGGTAACGAGTTTTATCGTCAGGTAATCAAGCTCTGGCGCGAAGAGCAGACCGCCTCCGCCGCGCGCGAACGCTTCGGCGACATGAGCTGGGAATGGCGACCCGACGAATTCGCCGTAGAGATTCTGTTGAGCGACGAAGTCAATCGAAATTTCATCATGGACGCGATTCCCGAATTCGTACTGTACTGGATGGAGCGCGGTGTGATGCAGGACGCTTGGAATTCCAAATTCATCAAGCACGTGCAACGGCAATGGCAATTGCTTCAGGAGCCCGCGTTCAATGACAGAAAGCCGAAGCAGATTTCGCGGGACTGGCAGCCTGACCCGGCTTGCCTCGAAATCCTTCAATTGGCGCAGATCGACGAAAAATGGGCAATGCGCCAAGTGCCTGAATTCGTGTTGTACTGGCGGGAAGCCGGTGAGTTCCGGGCATCCTGGAGCAAGATATTTCTCCAAAATCTGAAACATTTGTGGGCAAGGCGCATGAACGGAAAGACAGCCGGAGTGGTCGATCTGGCAGAGTGGACGTCCGAGAACGAACATGATCGGGATGATCTCGATTGGGTGGAATTCCACACCGACAACTGGTGGGCGACCGAATCCGCGGCGGACAAGCCATGAACAAGCCGCTTGAGCCGGTTGACCCTTGCAAGCTGATGCGATCCCATGTAGGTGAGGACATCGCAAAAGGGGAAGAGAACCTTTCCACCGGCAAGCATAAACCCGATGCGCTGCACATTGCGGTCGACGAAATGTTCGCCAAGTTTCAGCTCGCCTACCACAACCAGTTTCGCAAAGCCTTTCCGAACAAAGCCTTGCTCAACCGGGCCAAGCAGTACTGGCACGAGCATCTTAGACGTTTCAGCCCAGCCCAGATCAAGCGCGCAACAGTCGAATTGACCGCATCGAACGAGTTCATGCCGGCGCTCGCCGATATCGTGAGCGCCTGCCGCAAGGACATCGCCCTGTTCGGCCTGCCGCCGGTGCGGCGCGCTTACGAAGAAGCCTGTCTGGCGCCGGCGCCCAAGGCCGAATACGATTGGTCCCACGAGGCGGTCTATCTCGCCGGCAGCGCGGCCGGCTGGTCCTTGCTCGCGGGCGAACCCGAGTCGGCGAGTTATCCGCAATTCGAATACCACTATCTCGATCTTTGCCGGCAGGTGGTCGAAGGCGCCGAATTGAAGATCGAACGACCCACGCCCTTGCCCGAACAGACTCGAACCGAACTGAGCGCCGCCGAGTTGCGCAAGCGCCTGCGCAAAATGCGCAAGGAACTGGGTCTGTAGGCCCCGGAAACCTTATACCTACCGCGCCGATTCTGCTGGTTGCCGAATGCGCCTGTATCCTTCTATTATAAGTGTAACGCGGGAACTCTACTCCAACTGTCTGGGAAAATTCCCCTCAAAAATTGCCTATCGGGGAATCAGGGCCTTATACTCGGTAAGCTTGCAAAAACGGACTCATCGTTATGGCTTGGTGGATTTGGATCGTCGCCGGTTTGGTGCTCATGGGCGTGGAAATTTTTGCCGTGGACACCGCGTTTTACCTGATATTCATAGGCGTTGCGGCTTTGCTTATGGGGTTTGCGATGTCGGTCGGCATAGAGTTGCCCATGTGGGCGCAATGGACCGGCTTCGCGGTTTTGGCCCTTGTTTTCATGGTGTTTTTCCGCGAGAAGCTCTATGCCAAGCTGCGCGGCGGCGTTGTCGGCTTTCAGGATACGGCTATCGGCGGACGGGTGAGTGTGGAGGAGGACGTTGCTCCGGGAGGGGAGACACGAGTCAAGATGCGCGGCACGAAATGGACGGCGATAAACACCGGCAGCCGGGTCATCGCCAAGGGAAGTCAAGCCGAAATCACCGAAGTCGACGGACTGACGATCAAGATCGCATCTGTTGAAACACCAACTTGAACCGGGGAACCAAGTCATGACCAGTCTTATCGTGGCGGGAATACTCGCCATTGTCGTCATCATTGTCATCGTCAAAACCGCTGTGATCGTTCCGCAGCAATCCGCCTTTGTAATCGAGAATCTCGGCAAATACTCACGCACTGTGCAGGCTGGATTCCACATTCTGGTGCCGTTCATAGAAAGCGTTGCCTACAGGCACACGCTCAAGGAACAGGCCATAGACGTCGAGGAGCAGATTTGCATCACGTCGGATAATGTCCAGGTCGGTGTCGATGGCGTGCTGTACTTGCAGGTGCTCGATGCGCGCAATGCCTCTTATGGTATAGGGGACTACCTGTTCGCCATCGCGCAACTCGCCCAGACCACGCTGAGAAGCGAGATCGGCAAGATCGAGCTTGACAAGACCTTCGAGGAGCGCAGCCACATCAATTTGCGGGTGGTGGAGGAACTTGACCAGGCGTCGAATCCTTGGGGCGTCAAGGTTCTGCGATATGAAATCAGAAATATCAATCCGCCGGCCGATGTCTTGACCGCGATGGAAAAGCAGATGCGCGCCGAACGGGAAAAGCGCGCCACGGTGCTTGAGTCCGAAGGCGTGCGGGACGCCAAAATCAAT
This sequence comes from Pseudomonadales bacterium, assembly GCA_028279115.1. GTDB lineage: Bacteria > Pseudomonadota > Gammaproteobacteria > Pseudomonadales > Pseudohongiellaceae > UBA9145. The sequence goes on along the minus strand of JANQSV010000135.1, from coordinate 2,705 downwards.
GAAGCGGAAGGTGAAAAGCAGCGTGTGATCAAGGAATCGGAAGCCGCCAGGGAGCAACAAATCAACGAGGCGCAAGGTGAAGCGGCCGCCATCCTTGCCATTGCGGAAGCGACCGCCGAGGGCTTGCGCAAAGTCGCCGCGGCGCTCAATGCCGAAGGCGGCGACAAGGCCATGCAGTTGCGCGTTGCCGAGGACTATCTCGAGCGATTCGGGAACCTGGCTCAACAGGGCAACAGTTTGATCGTGCCTGCCAATCTCAGCGATGTATCCTCCATGATCGCCGCGGCGACCACGGTCTTTCAGCACTCATCCGAAGGGGAGCGGGACTCGCGCTAGTCGAACAAGCAGGGGACAATAACAAGGACAGCCTGTCCCGGTCTCGCATGCTTGGATCCGCGCCGAAAAAGAACTGCATCAAAATCAGGGGTTCTGGCGCGGGCCGCTCTACGGCGAGTGGATTGCGTTCCATGCACCTTCATTTAGTACGGGTTTGGCGGAATAGGCAAATTTTCGGGGAAAATAGTTGCGGCGGGTTTGGCCGAAAAGATTCTGCGACAAAATGGCAGGAATGCCATTTTGGACGGCGCGAAGCGCCGCCCCCAAAAGGGACGAGGGCAAGGATGCCCCGAGTCACTCCGCTTCGCTGCGCGCAGAATGACGACGTTCCGCATCGGGTATAATCTGCGTCCCCGCCCGACGCTCAAGGAGTAGCAGATGTTCAATCCGGCCGACACCCTGGCCAAGTGCGACCCCGCCGTGGCCGAGGCCATCCGCGGCGAAGAGAACCGGCAGGAGACGCATATCGAACTGATCGCCTCGGAAAACCATACCAGCCCCCGGGTGCTCGAAGCCCAGGGCTCGGTGCTCACCAACAAGTACGCCGAAGGCTATCCGGGCAGGCGCTATTACGGGGGCTGCGAGCATGTCGACGTAATCGAACAACTCGCCATCGACCGGGCATGTGAACTGTTCGGCGCCGATTTCGCCAATGTGCAGCCGCATTCGGGCTCCCAGGCCAATGCCGCCGCCTATGCCGCGCTGATGCAGCCCGGCGATACCTTGCTTGGCATGTCTCTGGCCCATGGCGGCCATCTCACTCATGGCGCCTCGGTCAGTTTTTCCGGACGCATCTACAAGTCGGTGCAATACGGCCTGAACGAGGAAACAGGCGAGATCGATTATGAGCAGGTCGCCGCTCTTGCCCGGGAACATCGGCCGAAGGCGATCGTGGCGGGATTTTCCGCCTATTCGCGCATCATCGACTGGCAACGCTTCCGCGACATCGCCGACGAAGTCGGCGCGTATTTCGTCGTCGACATGGCCCATGTCGCCGGCCTCGTCGCCGCCGGCCTGTATCCGAGCCCCGTGCCTTTTGCCGATGTGACCACCACCACGACCCACAAGACGCTGCGGGGACCGCGCGGCGGCCTGATCCTCGCGAAGTCGAATCCCAAGCTTGACCTGAATTTGGAAAAGAAACTCAATTTCAACGTCTTCCCCGTAGGGCAGGGCGGACCGCTCATGCATGTCATCGCCGCCAAGGCGGTCTGCTTCAAGGAAGCCATGGGCGACGAATTCAAGGCGTATCAGCAACAGGTGCTCGACAACGCAAGAGCCATGGCGAACACTTTCATGACGCGCGGCTTCGATGTCGTCTCAAACGGCACCGACAACCACCTGTTCCTGCTCAGCCTGATCGGTCGGCGGATCACCGGCAAGGACGCGGACGCCGCACTCGGCCGAGCCCATATCACGGTTAACAAGAACGCCGTGCCGAACGATCCGAATCCGCCTTTTGTCACGAGCGGCCTGCGCATCGGCAGCCCCGCCGTAACGACTCGCGGCCTCGGGGAATCCCATATGGAAGCGCTGGCCGGCTGGATGTGCGATATTCTCGAAGATCTGGACAACGAAACCCTGATCGGAGAGGTGCGGGAGAAAGTTCTGGCCCTGTGCCGGGAATTCCCGGTTTACCGGCAGCCCGCCTGAGCGGAACAAGAGCGAGATGCATTGTCCTTTTTGCGGTGCGGTGGACACCAAGGTAATCGATTCGCGGCTCGTATCCGACGGCGATCATGTGCGCCGCCGCCGCGAATGTATTACCTGCGAGGAACGCTTCACCACTTACGAGACTGCTGAACTCGTCATGCCCCGCATCATCAAGAGCGACGGGTCGCGCGAGCCTTTCCACGATGAGAAGTTGTACGCGGGCCTGCGGAAAGCGCTGGAAAAGCGGCCGGTAAGCATCGAAAACGTGGAAGCCGCGGTCAATCGGATCAAGGCGAAACTGCGGGCCGGTGGAGAGCGCGAAATCCCGTCGCGCATGGTGGGCGAAGAGGTGATGCGGGAGTTGCGCGAACTCGATGAAGTCGCCTTCGTGCGTTTCGCCTCGGTATATCGCAGCTTCAGGGATCTCGAAGAGTTCCGCCAGGAAATCGAGCGCCTCTCCAAAGGGTGAGGGCTGGTCGGCGCAGCCGACCAAAAGCGAAGCTTATGGAAGCCCGAACGGATCGCCATGGGCGAGGGCAAGCGTGTACGGAGCGCAGCTTCGTGCGCAGTCCCGAGCGAGACCGGGCTATGCTCGGTGGCTGGGCCGGCGAGACAGGGGCCAGTCGAAGCCGCCGGGCTCGCGCCAGGGATGGCATGCACAACCCAACCGGAGACAGCGGCATATGCGGGTCATCACCCAAGCGGATTGCACCGGC
>JANQSV010000106.1 GCA_028279115.1 Pseudomonadales bacterium | reverse complement strand
TTGCGCAATTGCCCCGCGGCCTTGACGGTCTGATCGATTACCGCGTAGTCGGGCACGGCAAGTTCGCGCAATTGATACAAGGCGCTGAGCAGCAGGTATTTCAGGTCGGAATCGCGCTCGCGCAATGGCCGCTCGAGCAGTTGTCCGAGCAGGAAGTCAAGCGTCTCGTGATGGCGGCATACGCCGAAACAGATCTCCTGCAACAGCGCGTATTCCGGCGATTGCCGATGAGGCCGCAGGTGTTCGCCAAGCGAGCCGCGATGGTCCGCGAGGCGGGAAAGGATGCGGGCGGCCGTGGCGCGGATATCCATGGCGTTCAGCCGGACTTTGCTTCGCGGAAGCCCGTGCCCTTGACGACCGGGGCGGAAGGTGAGTTGAGCAGGGCGCTGACCGGAACCGCGGTCTTGCCGGGCATTTGCACGATTTCGATTCTGATTGCGCCTTCGCCGCAAGCGACGAGCAACCCCTTTCTGCCGGCGTCGATGATGGCGCCCGGCGTTTCGGAATGCTCGCGGGCCTCCGGCGTTGCGCGCAATATGCGGACGCGTTGTTCCCCGATGAATGCGAAAGCAGGCGCGCGGCCGATGCCGGCCCGCACTTGCCGGTCGATGTGTTCGGCGGGCGCGGTCCAGTCGATCAATGCGTCGGCCTTGTCGAGCTTGTTGGCGTAGCTGGCCAGACTGCCATCCTGCCTTGTCGCCCCGGCCAGCAATTGCGGCAGGTTTTCCAGGCTATGCAGCAAGGCCGCGCGGCCCGCTTCGACGAGCCTGGCCGCCAGATTCTCGCGGTCGTCGCTTTGCGCGATTTCGACTTCGTGTTGATGGAGGATATCGCCGGTATCGAGCCCCTCGTCCATACGCATGATGGTGATGCCGGTAGCACGGTCTCCGGCGAGCAGGGCGCGTTCGACCGGCGCCGCGCCGCGCCAGCGGGGCAGCAGGGATGCATGCACGTTCAAGCAGCCGTAGCGGGGAGTTTCTAGAATCGACGCCGGCAAAATCAGTCCGTATGCGGCGACTACGAGCACATCGGGTTCGTATGAAGCCAGCAGTCGCGCGGCTTCGTCGCCGCGCAGGCCGGCCGGCTTGTGCAGCGGCAGGTCATGAGTTTCCGCCAGCAAGGCGACCGCGCTCGGCGTCAACTTGCGGCCGCGCCCCGCGGGCCGGTCCGGCTGGGTGTATACAGCGGCGATTTCGTGTGGGGAATCAAGCAGCGCCTGGAGATGCGCGGCCGCGAAGGCCGGCGTGCCGGCAAAACATAGTCGCATCGCCGGCATGGCGCTCAGGCGGACTTCCTGTGTTCCTTCTCCAGCTTGCCGCGGATGCGTTGTCGCTTGAGCGGGCTCAGATAGTCGACGAACAGCTTGCCGTTGAGATGGTCGATCTCGTGTTGAATGCAGACCGCGAGCAGCCCCCGGGCCTCAAGTTCGCAGCTCTCGCCGTGGGGGTTCTGGGCTTTTACGCGTATGGCGCGGGGTCTGGAGACTTCCTCGAAAAATCCCGGCACCGACAGGCAGCCTTCCTGGTAATCCTGCAATTCTTCTTCGATTACCTCGAATTCTGGATTAATGAAGACTTGCGGACTATCTTTTTCCTCGGAGACATCGAGCACGAGCAGGCGCTTGTGCACATTGACCTGGGTGGCGGCAAGGCCGATGCCTTCCGACTCGTACATGGTCTCGAACATGTTGTCGACCAGGGTGCGCAGGCCGTCGTCAAACTCGGTAACCGGAGCGGCGATCTTGCGCAGTCTCGGGTCGGGAAATTCCAGAATCGGTAATTGAGCCATCAGAACTCCGATACGGGCGGAAAAGCGCGCGCCCGAACCGGAAATTATAGCAGTCACAAGGAAACTTTGGCATGGACGAATTGGGATATCGGTTTCGAGCCGTCGCCGTGCAAATGACAGGCAGAGTTGCAATGTCTGAATCCATGCTCGAAGTTTATCTTGGCTTGACGCACCATGGCGCTCTCAGCGCCGGGTTGTTGGCGAGGACGCTCGGAGAATTGGGGCCGCTGAGCCGCATATGGCAGTTATCCAGGGAGCGGTTGCGGGAAGCCGGGTTCTCCGAAGCACAGATAGCGGCTTTGACGGCCCGGGAGCCGGCGCCGCATTGCCGCGGCCGGGTGCGGTCGGATCTGGCCTGGGCCGCTGCCGACGGCCGGGCCATTCTCCATTTCGAATCGCCGCGATATCCGGCCTTGCTCCGGGAGATCGCCGCACCGGCGCCGGTGATCTTCGTGGAAGGGCGGCTGGAATGCCTGCATTTGCCGGCCATTGC
>JANQSV010000101.1 GCA_028279115.1 Pseudomonadales bacterium | reverse complement strand
TGACACTCGGCATGGCCGCCTTGACCTTGCGCCGCATTCATCGCTCGGAAGACTTCCGCGCCGGCAGGGACTTCGACCACCCGAAACGCGCCGCGCCGGCATTGATGGCGGCCATTCCGTTGCTGGCGCAATCGGATTCGGCCCTGCGCCGGCTGTTCGGCCTGCTCTTGCGCCCTGTTCCGCGATAATTGACCCTTGATCACGGGCCGGAAGGAAGACTTCGGCCCAGCCAGGCGAACAGCAGAGACAGGGCTGGATTGAATCTAGCGCAGGCGCTGGTCGAAACGATGACGCCGCGCACCTGCGAGCGCGCAATACGTACTTCCCTTTCGCTCAAGAAATACGGATTGTCGTGGACGCGGCGCAAGCTCAGCACCGCCATGCCGACTGCCCACAGGCAATAGCGGCGAATGCCCGTCTCGTCCGCGGGCAGCAACTTGATGTATGCCAGGGCCTTGTCGAGATGACCGCGGGCGATGCCGATCAATTGCGCAAGTGCGATGGCGAAGCCCGGATTGCCGCGTTCTTCCGGCAAGCGCGCCGGATCCACTCCTTCCGCGAGGAAAACGTCCCGCGGCAGCCAGCAGACGCCGCGACGCCGGTCTTCCCAGATGTCCTTGAGGATATTGGTCATCTGCAGACCCTGACCGTAGGAAACGGCGAGCGGCATCAATCTTTCGCGTTGCGCTTCAATGCGGGCACTGTAATCGCAGAACAGTTCGGTGAGCATCTCGCCGACGACGCCCGCGACAAAATAGCAATAACGCTCCATCTGCCGCATGTCCGCCAGGCCCGAAAGTCCGCGTTGCCCCTGAAATTCAGTCATGCCGGCGACCATGATCCCGACGCAGCGGGCGAGCGCCTGGCGCTGGGCTTGCGGCAAGGCGCGGTTGATGCGCATGACAAGGAAAGCCCGGGCAACGAGTTCGCGATCCTTCAACCTGACTTCGGACGACAAGACCGCCGCGAGATCGTCGGCAAACGATTGCGGGTCTTCAGAATCCCCCACCATCGCCGCCAGGCGCTGCGAAAATTCCTTCTTCCGTACAAACGAAAGCCCGGGGTCGTCTTCGATCGTATCCGCGATCCGGCACAGGAGATAGGCGTTGGCCGTGGCATGACGCAGGGATTCCGGCAATTGCGGATTGGTGAAAGCGAAGGAACGCGAAACGCCTTCGAGGAGTTCCGCCTGAACGGCGAGATCCGCTTCAGCGTGCATTGCAATTACAGTTGCGACTCGATGCGCGCCACCAGTGCTTCCAGATCGAGGTTTCCGTCCCGGTTGGTCTGCACGGCTATCGTCGCGCCTGAACTCGAATAGTGCATGACCCGGGTGCGATAACCCGGCCAGCGGCCGCCATGGCCGAACCGGTCGCCGTCCTCATAAACGAACAAGCCGAAACCGTAATGCCAGTCCGGCATCGAAGGATCGCGCCAGCCGGAGTCGAGCATGGTTTCCAGGCTTTCGCCTTGCACGACGCGGCCTTCGGCCAAGGCGCCATGGAAGCGTACCAGCATGGTCGGATTGGTGACCAGCCCGCCGCCGGTCCACTCGGACGAAGGATCGATCTTCATGCTGCCGTCGTCCCGCAGATTGCGTGCGCCGGCCATGTAACCCGGCGTGATATCCGGCAGGATCGACCGGTCCTGGGGCCTGATTTCATCCAGGCCCAGCGGCGTCAGAATTCTCTCGTTCAGCAGATCGAAATACTCGCGCCCGCTTGCCGCTTCCAATACGCGCCCGAGCACGAGATAACCGGCATCGGTATAGGCATAGCCCTCCCCCGCGGGAAACAGCGGTTCGCGATCGACCATGTCGATCAACTCCTCGACTTCGAACCGGATTCCGCCGCAGCTGATTGCGCGCCAGATCGAAAGCATGCCGTAACGCATCGTGTACGGATAATCGCCCATGCCGGAAGAATGCGAGAGCAGATGCCGCACGCGCATGGTTCCCGCGTTGGGCAGTTCATCGAACCATTCGGTCCCGCCCAGCCATTTCGACGCCGGATCGTCGAACGCGAGCAAGCCGTCCTCGACCAGCAACATCGTCAGCGCGGCCACGAATGTCTTGCCTGTACTGCCGCCGGGCATGCCTACCGAATCGTCGAGGGCAATGGAGTTTTCCACGTCCGCCAGCCCGACCGCCGCGCTGAAAATCGTACCGTCCGCCAGCCGTACCGCGGCGCGCAGCCCCGGCATCTCCATCTCCGCGCGGGCCTCCTCCAGCAAGACGGCGAGTTCCGCCCGATCCAGCGCGAGGGCCGGCTGACTGCAGACCAGCAACGCGACAAGAATCCACTTTCGCATCTCAACCTCAAAATTGCCCACAACCGCAGACCAGCATAACAGACCAGTGCCTTTCAGGCGGAGATTCTGCGACTCCGCTTCGCTACGCGCAGAATGACGGCGTGAGAAGGACGCACGATGTGAGTCGCCGTCAGGTGGCAGGGGGTTCAGCGGGCGTGCGAGGGTGAGGCCCGGTCGGCGCAGCCGACAAGAAGCGACGCTTCTTGAGGGCCGAACGGCTCGACAGGATGTCGAGACTGGGGCCAGTCGAAGTCACTGAATTCGCGCCATGGACGGCATGCACAAATCGCATCGAGGCCACCAACCACCAACAATCAACCCAAGGAGATTCTGCGACTTCGTGCAGAATGACGGAAGAGGGCCGGCGTCCGCTGAACCCCCTGCCACCTGACGGCGACGGATCGAAGCCACCGAGCTTAGGCTGGATTTTGCCGGCGGGGTCGCTTATTCTGCCGCTTCCCGGCAGCCATCGTTTTCTTTCCTCCATATCGAAAAAATGACTACATCCCTCGCACCCCGGCAGTCCGCTTCCCCGCTCGTCAGCGACAAGCTCGTTTACGTATTCGGCGGGCAGACCGACGGCAACGCCCGCATGCGCGAGACGCTCGGCGGCAAGGGCGCCAATCTCGCCGAGATGGCAGCCATCGGCCTTCCGGTTCCCCCCGGATTCACCATCAGCACCGAGGTTTGCTCCTGGTACTACGACAACGAGCGGCAGTATCCGCCGTCGCTCGCGGGCGACATTGCCGCGGCGGTCGCGGGAATCGAGGAACAAATGGGCAGGAAGTTCGGCGCGCGCCGGAATCCCTTGCTCGTGTCGGTTCGTTCCGGGGCGCGGGATTCGATGCCGGGCATGATGGATACGATCCTCAACCTCGGCCTCAACGACGAGACCGTGGGAGGTCTCGCCGAGGTATCGGGCAACCCGGCTTTCGCCTGGGACTGCTACCGCCGTTTCATCCAGATGTACGGCGATGTGGTCATGGGCGTGCGCGCGCGCAGCGAAGAGGAAGAAGATCCCTTTCGCAGGATTCTCGATGCGGTCAAGGAAAAAGCCGGCGTCAGGTCCGACGCGAAATTGAGCGTCGCGCATCTGCGCGACCTCGTGCGGCGCTACAAGTCATTGATCCGGCGCCGCGCCGGCGGCGATTTTCCGCAGGATGTGAACGAGCAGTTGTGGGGCGCCATCGGCGCGGTATTCGGTTCCTGGAACAACGAGCGGGCCGTGCTTTATCGCCAGCAGTACCGCATTCCCGCCGAATGGGGCACGGCGGTAAACGTCCAGGCCATGGTGTTCGGCAATGCCGGCGACGACTGCGCCACCGGGGTCGCCTTCACGCGCGATCCGGCCAATGGCGAGAACGAGATGTACGGCGAATACCTGATCAACGCCCAGGGCGAAGACGTGGTCGCCGGCGCGCGCACCCCGCAGCCCATCGGCCGGATGGCGCAAGAGATGCCGGAAAGCCATGCCGAACTCATGCGGGTGCGGCAGACGCTCGAGCAACATTTCAAGGACATGCAGGATCTGGAGTTCACCATCGAAAAGGGTCGCCTGTTCATCTTGCAGACGCGCAACGGCAAACGCACGGGTCAGGCCGCGGTGCGCATCGCGGTGGAAATGCAGCGCGAAGGGCTGATGTCGCGCGAAACCGCCCTGTTGAAGATTCCGGCGGAATCGGTGGACTCGTTGCTCGTGCCCGTGTTCAACCCAAAAGCCCTGAAAGCCGCGGCGGCGATCGGCCGGGGCCTGCCGGCCGGCCCCCGCGCGGCGACGGGGCGGGGCGTATTCACCACCTTGCGGGCCGAGCTTGAGACGCGCCGCGGTAACCGGGTCATTCTGTGCCGGGTGGAAACCTCGCCCGAAGACCTCAAGGGGATGCTTCTCTCCGAAGGTATTCTCACCTGCCGCGGCGGCGTTTCTTCGCACGCCGCGCTAGTCGCGCGCCAGTTGGGCAAGGTCTGCGTCTGCGGCGCCGGCGAAATCCGCATCGACTACGACAGGAAGACCCTCACCGCGGGCAGACACGTGATTCGCGAAGGCGAATACATCTCCATCGACGGCGGCACGGGCATCATCTATCAGGGCATGGTCGAAAACGCGGATTCGGAAGTGAAGCAAGTGCTCAACGGCGGCATGAAAGCGGAGAAAAGCTATACCTACGAGCAATTCCGCCTGGTCATGCAATGGGCCGACGAGGTGCGCAGCCTGAAGATCCGCACGAACGCCGATACCCCGTCGATGGCGGAGGAAGCGGTGCGTTTCGGCGCCGAAGGCATTGGCCTGTGCCGCACCGAGCACATGTTTTTCGAAGGCGAGCGCATCAATTTCATGCGTCAGATGATTCTCGCCGCGGATGAGGTGCAACGCAAGGAAGCCTTGAAGAAACTGCTTGTCTATCAGCGCCGCGACTTCATCGGCCTGTTCCGGGCCATGCGGGGCCGACCGGTGACGATCCGCCTGCTCGACCCGCCCCTGCACGAATTCCTGCCTCACGACGAGTTCGTGCGCCGACAACTCGCGCAAAAGTTGGGCGTGACGCTCGATTACGTCATCGACCGCGTCAAGGCGCTGCACGAGGAGAATCCCATGCTCGGCTGCCGCGGCTGCCGCCTCGGCATTCTGCATCCCGACATCACCGAGATGCAGACCCGGGCGATCTTCGAAGCCGCCGCCCATGTCGTCAGGCAAGGCGTTGAAGTCATGCCGGAAATCATGATTCCCCTAGTCGGTTATCGCGCCGAACTCGCGGACCAGTTGCGCACCGTGCATCGGGTGGCCGGGCAAGTCCTGCAACGCCAGAAAGTCGAGATCGATTATCTCGTTGGCTCGATGGTGGAAATTCCGCGCGCCGCGGTCACCGCCGACGAAATCGCCGTAGAAGCGGATTTCTTCAGTTTTGGCACCAACGACCTGACCCAGACCACGCTTGGTCTGAGCCGTGACGACATGGGTCTGTTCTTCGACGAATACAAGAGGAAGGAGATCTTCAACCAGAATCCCTTCGCCAGCCTCGACCAGAGCGGCGTCGGCCAATTGATCGAGATGGCCGTCGAACGCGGCCGCCGCACCAATCCCGGCATCAAGCTCGGCATCTGCGGCGAGCACGCCGGCGATCCGGCGTCGATCGAATTCTTCCAGCGCCAGGGTCTGGATTACGTGAGTTGTTCTCCGCCGCGGGTGCCCGTAGCCCGGCTGGCCGCGGCCCAGGCGCGCCTGCGGGAATGAGAGAGAAAGAAAATCGCGAGTATCGACCGATGATCGCCCTGATCGTGCGCTACAATCGGTAGACGGCCTGAGATTGCGCCCGGTCGGGGCGGGCACTTGCGCGATGCCATGAGCACTTCCATGACAAGGGGTGAAGCAAGCCACCGCTCGCTGACGGTCGCCACCGCGGGTCATGTCGATCATGGCAAGACCCTGCTCGTGCGCAATCTGACCGGAGTCGATACCGACACCCTTGCCGAGGAGAAAAAACGGGGATTGTCGATCAATCTCGGCTTCGCCTACAAGCGATATGAAGCGGATAGTCACGACTGTCTGCTTGGTTTCGTGGACGTTCCGGGACATATCGACTTCATCGGCAACATGCTCGCCGGAGTAGGCGCCGTCGACGCCGCCCTGCTCGTCGTTGCCGCGGACGACGGCGTCATGCCCCAGACCATCGAGCACGCGGCGATACTAGACCTGCTCGATATCCGCTCGGGTTGCGTCGCGCTCACCAAGATCGACCGCGCCAGCAAGACCCGGCTGAGCAAGGTCAAGGGCGAAGTGCGCGAACTGCTCGCCGGCGGCGGACTCGCCGGAGCGCCGGTGTTCCCGGTTTCGAATCCCGATGGCGGCGGCATCGACCGCCTGACCGGTTTCCTGCACCAATTGCTGCTGACGAAATACCGGCGCGCGCAACCCGCCGAGAACCGCATGTTCCGTTTTCTCATCGATCGCGGTTTCAGCGTGCGCGGCATCGGCACGGTGGTCACGGGAAGCTGCCGCGCGGGCGGGGCGGCGCCGGGTCGCTCCCTGCTGCATAGCGGCAGCGGCGTCGAGACGCGCATTCGCGGAATCCGGGTGCACCAGGAAGACCGCGATCAATTGCGGCAAGGGGAACGCGCGGCGCTCAATATCGCGCTTGAGCAGAGCCTCGCCGGCCGCGGCGACTGGCTGCTCGATGCCCGCTTGCGCCATCCGCTCACGCGCTTCGACGCGCGTCTGCGACTGCTGCCGGGAATGGCCGAACCGCGGCCGAATACGCGCTACCACATGCATGTCGGCGCCAGTCATCATCTCGTGACCTTGCGCCGCCTTGGCCCCGACCGCAAAAAAGACGCCTTTTTTCAGGTGAAGACCCGGGAACCGGTTCATGTGTTGTACGGCGACCGCTTCATTCTGCGCGACCCCGCCGCCAGCCATACCCTGGGCGGCGGTTCGGTCGTCGACATATTCGTGCCGGCCCGCGGTCGCGGCACCGGGGAGCGGCTGGCGATACTCGCCGCCATGGACCAGGAATCCGAAGCGGCGTGCAGGGCATTGACCCGGCTCCTGCCCGACGGGCTCGACCTCGACCGGTTCAGCTTGTGCCGCAATCTCGGCGCCGCGGCTATTGCGGAGATTGCGGGGAAACTGCGACGGCCCCCGGAGAATTGCATCGCGTTGACCATGGAAGCAAGCGAATATCCTCTACTGCTCGGCCGGGAACAGTACCGGCGGCATTGCGACGCGGTGCTTTCCGCCCTCGCCGGACATCATCGCGCCCATCCCGACCGGCAGGGCGTGGGCGAATCGCAATTGACGCGCGTGACCGAGTTGCGAACCTCTCGTCCCCTGTTGAAGGCGCTTGTCGCGAAACTGCTTGAGGAGGGGTTGATTACCCGCAGCGGTTCGCTTTTGCATCTGCCCGGCCATAGTACGCGCCTGGGCGAACAGGTGGAAGAACTCCTGCGCAAATTGCGGCCCATTCTGCAAAAGGCGGGCAAGGTTCCGCCGCGCACGCGCGAACTGGCGGAAATGACCGGATTGCCGTTGGCCGCGTTGGAAAAAGTCTTGCGCCAGGCGGAAATATCGAATCGGCTCGTGAAGGTGGCGGGCAATCGGCACTACCTGCCCGAAACGATTCGCGAACTCGCCGCGCTGGCGGAGAAACTGGCCGGCGGCCCCGGGGGAAAAGAGAGCTTCTCCGTGATCGATTTTCGCGATGCCAGCGGCATCGGCCGCAATCTGTGCATCGAGATTCTCGAATATTTCGACGGCATCGGTTACACGCGCCGTGAAGACAATCTCAGATTCATGCACGTAAGCCGCGAGAAACTGTTCTGACGTCTTCCTTCAGAATATGCGACACGCTCGGGCGAGGCGTGCCTCGTTCCTGCATTGCATCTTTACGGTTACTGGCGAAAACTGTAGTCTAGCGGCCCTTCGGAATTCACCGGACACACGAAGAAATGGGTCAGGAAATCACCAATTTCGAATTCAGCGACGAAGAGTTCCAGAACTTCGGGAAAAGGCTGCGCGCCAATCTCGCGGCGCTCGAATTGCTGTTGCAAAGACCGGATTTCGGCGCAGGCGATCTGTCTTTCGGCGCCGAACTCGAATTGTATATCGTGGACCCCGAAGGCCAGCCCCTGCATGTGAACCAGGAGATCATCGCCGAACTCGACGATCCGCAACTTACCCTGGAACTGAATCGCTACAACCTCGAATACAATTTCAGTCCCAGCCTCATTTCCGACCACTGCTTCCACAAGACCCAGCGGGAAGCGCTCGCCGCCATCGACAAGATCAACGCCTGCGCGGCGCAATGGGACGGTTCGGTGGTGCCCGTGGGCATACTGCCGACCTTGCAGCAATCCGATATCGGCTATCAGGCAATGACCAAGCTGCCGCGCTTCGAGGCCCTGACCCGGGAATTGACCCATATCCGCGGCGGCCCTTTCACCATCGCCATCACCGGCGCGGACACCTTGCAACTCGCCATGGACGACGTGACGCTGGAAGGCGCCAATACCTCGTTCCAGATTCACTTGCGCGTACCGCCGAAAGAATACGCCGAATTCTACAACGCCGCGCAGTTGATCACGCCGCTGGTCGTGGCGCTGGCGGCCAATTCGCCCACCCTGTTCGGCCATCGCCTGTGGCAGGAAACGCGCATACCGCTGTTCAAGCAGTCGATCGATTGCCGGCCCAAGGACGGCATGCATCCCATACCGGCCCGGGTCAACTTCGGCAACAACTGGGTGCGCGCGGGCGCATTCGAACTGTTCGCCGAAGCCGCCATGCTTTACCGGCCGATTCTCCCGACTTGCGACGAGGAGGATTCGGTGGCCGTCGTCAAGTCCGGCGGCATTCCTTCCCTGCACGAATTGCGCCTGCAGCAAGGTTCGGTCTGGCTCTGGAACCGGCCGGTTTACGATCCCGCCGACGGCGGTCATCTGCGCATCGAATTCCGCGCCCTGCCGGCGGGACCCAGCCTGGTCGACATGCTGGCGAACGCCGTGCTCGCCATTGGTCTGACCAAGGTCATGCAGGAACACATCGGCGACCTGCTGCCGGCGATTCCCTTCAACTATTGCAACGCGAATTTCTATCGCGCCGCCCAGAACGGTCTCGAAGCGGACCTGTTCTGGCCTTCGGCGACCCAGATCGAGCCGGAGTATTTCCCGGTACCCGCCCTGCTGGAGAAACTGCTGCCGCGGGCGCCGGAAAAGCTCGCCGCGATGGGCTTTCGCGAAGACGACTTCATGCCCTTGCTCGACATCGTCGAAGAACGCCTCGCGGCGCGCAAGACCGGCGCGCGCTGGCAACTCGATAAAGTCGCCGAATTGCGCCGGGACATGCACAAGCGCGAAGCGCTGGTCGAGATGTTCAAGCAATATCGCGCCAACAGCGCCGCGAACATTCCGGTGGCGCGATGGAAATAGCGCGCGCGGAACCCGAGAGCGAAACAAGGGAACTGTTTCATCACTGGCGGGATCCGGACCCTCATTCACTCGGCGGCAGCGCGCTGGAGTTCCTGCACCGCCTGCACGGGCCAACCTGCATTCATCTGAGCGGCAACGACGGCAGCCGCTGCCGCGCCGTCGCGACGCTGATGCACGGCAACGAACCGGGCGGTCTTCACGCACTCTATGAATTGCTGCGGCTCGGCCTGCGGCCGGCGGTGGACATGATCTGTTTCGTACCTTCGGTCGACGCGGCCAAGCAGGCGCCGGGCTTCGTCTACCGCATGCTGCCCCACAGCAAGGATCTGAACCGCTGTTTCACGCCTCCCTACGGGGATACCGAAGTGGACCATCTGGCACGGGAAATGATGGCGCTGATCGAGTCCGCGCGGCCGGAATGCGTGGTCGATATCCACAACACTTCAGGCTCAAGCCCTTCCTTCGGCATCAGCACGGTCATGGCGCCGAGCCACGCGGCGCTGATTTCGCTGTTCACCCATCGCATGATCGTCACCGACCTGCGGCTCGGATCGCTGATGGAGCGCACGCACGCCGACATGCCCATCGTCACGATCGAATGCGGCGGCGCCGAGGACCGCGAATCGGCGCTGCTCGCCGGCGAGGGGTTGACGCGCTTCTTCACTTTCGACAATGTGCTGGAAGCGAGCCCCGCCGAGATGTCGCTCGAATACTTTCACCATCCCATGCGGCTGGAGTTGGTCGAAGGCAGCGAGATCGCATACGGCGAACACAGTCTGCTCGAAGACGGAGTGACCTTGCTGCCGTCGGTGGAGCATCACAATTTCGGCCATGTCGGGCCCGACACCCCGCTCGGATTCGTCTCCGGCGAACTGGCGGACAATCTGCGCGTTCGCAACGGCAATGGGACGACGCCGGTGGAAGAATATTTCCGCCTGGTGAAAGGCCGCCTCTATCCCGGTCGCAAGTTGAAACTCTTCATGGTGACGACCAACCCCGAGATCGCCCGCAAGGATTGCATGTTTTATCTTACAGAACTGTAACAAAAATCTTTGCCTTCGCTATAGCCGGGCTGCTTCATCAATGATTTAATACCGCCGGGCCGCAATCTTCGGCAGTTCGAAACTTACCCGCAAAAACAATTCGTTCCGGAAGCATTTCAAACAGGATGGATCATGTCTGAAATCATCGCTCAATACGGTTCGATTTTTCTCGCCATGGCCGTAATTTCCGGTTTCTTCATGGCTTGGGGAGTAGGCGCCAACGATGTCGCCAACGCCATGGGCACCTCGGTCGGCGCTCGGGCGATCACCATCAGGCAAGCGATCCTCATCGCGATGGTGTTTGAGTTCGCCGGCGCTTATCTTGCCGGCGGCGAAGTCACCGAAACCGTGCGCAG
>JANQSV010000081.1 GCA_028279115.1 Pseudomonadales bacterium | reverse complement strand
GGCTGGACTGGCAAGGCTGGGGATAGTCGAAGCCAACAGAGCCGCGCCATGGATGGCATGAACAACCTTGCAGAATCCCCAAAAGATTCTGCGACTACGCTTCGCTCCGCGCAAAATGACGGAGCCGGCGGCGACGGATCGAAGCCCCCGCCCAATCAGCCCTTGTGCGCACAACGACTTTAGTGGTTAAAATGATTCGCGAGGGGTAAGCGAGCTAACTTCGTGGCAAAGCGGAAACACAAGGTCAGTCTGATTGAGGATATCGCCGAACGCGATGCCAACTACATCCGGCTGCTGCGCCTGCTGCCCAGGCTGCGCGTCTGGCGCGACCTCTCGCGCCGCCCGCTATCCGAATTCAACGAAGAGCAGGCCACCGCCGAATTGCAGGGTCATAGCGTCACCTTCCTGCTTCCCGGCCGGGACGGCGACGACATCAGCTTGCGGATTCGCGTCACCGGGGCCTACCGTTTCACCACCGGCCTCGAAATCGTGCAACAGCCCGACGATCCCGACCGCATCGCCAACCCCACCATGCACGTGCGCGTCTACCACGACGTCAATTCCGCCGAAGTGCTTTCCTACCAGGGTCATCGCGGCTTCAAGGGGCGTTACAAACAGCCCAACAAGCACATGTACCAGGTCAACGAGAAAGCGCAGATCAACCGCTTTCTGGGCGAATGGCTCACTCATTGCCTACAATATGGGCGTGTCCGGGTGAGGCTCGGTCGGCGGAGCCGACAAGAAGCGCAGCTTCTTGAGAGCCGAACGGCTCGCCAGGGATGGCGAGACTGGGGGTAGTTGAAGTCACAGGTCTCGCGCCAGGGACGGCAGGCACAATCCGACACATGCCCAATCATCGGGGGTCGCTTTAGAAAAGCAGGGTCCGCGCGATAAATTTATAGTTCATCGCGTGAAATTTTCCGTTGTGGAACAGGAGAAAATGGAAAGTAGTTACAACGCCGACGCCATCGAAGTATTGGCCGGACTGGACCCGGTCAGAAAGCGTCCGGGCATGTATACCGACATCTCGCGGCCCAACCACCTCGTGCAGGAAGTCGTCGACAACAGCGTCGACGAAGCCCTCGCCGGCCACGCCGCGGAAATCAACGTCAGTCTGCATGGCGACGGTTCGATCGAAGTCAGCGACGACGGCCGCGGGATGCCCGTCGACATTCATCCCGAGGAGGGCGTCACCGGAGTCGAACTGATTCTTAGCCGGCTCCACGCCGGCGCGAAGTTCTCGGAACGCAGCTATCGCTTTTCCGGCGGCTTGCACGGTGTCGGCGTATCCGTCGTCAACGCGCTTTCCAGCGATCTCGAAGTCGAGATCAAACGCGGCGGCAAGGTCTACAACATGGTCTTCCGCGATGGCGAAAAGACCCGCGATCTCACCGTCACCGGCGAAGTCGGCATGCGCAACACCGGCACGCGGATCCGTTTCGCGCCGAACGGAATCTATTTCGACACCACCCGGATTTCGATTGCCAAGCTGAAACACGCCCTGCGCGCCAAGGCCGTGCTCTGCCCGGGCCTCACGGTCAACTTCATCGACCATACCGCCGGCGGCGAAAAGAGCGCGAGCGAGAGCTGGCAATACCGCGACGGCCTCAAGGACTATCTCGGCCAGGCAACGGAAGAATGGGAAACCATCCCCGCCGAACCCTTCACCGGTTCGGTCAAGGGCAACGACGAAACCGTGGACTGGGCGCTGCAATGGCTGCCCGCGGGCGGCGTCCAGGTGTGCGAGAGCTATGTCAACCTGATTCCCACGCCTCTCGGCGGCACTCACGTCAGCGGCTTGCGCACCGGCCTGCTCGACGCCTTGCGCGAATTCTGCGAGTTCCGCAACCTCGTGCCGCGGGGCCTGCGCCTGACCCCCGACGACGTGTTCGAGAACCTGAGCTATGTGCTGTCTTCCAAGTTGCTCGATCCACAATTCTCGGGCCAGACCAAGGAACGGCTCGCCTCGCGCAAGTGCGCGGTATTCGTCGCCGGCGTCATCAAGGACGCCTTCAGCCTGTGGCTGAACCAGCATACCTTTGAGGCCGAAGCCATCGCCGAACTCGTCATCGGCAATGCCCAGCGCCGCTCCAAGGCGAGCAAGAAGGTCGTGCGCAAGAAGGTCGGTTCGGGCCCTGCCCTGCCCGGCAAGCTCGCCGACTGTTCCACCGAGGACGTGATGCAGGGCGAGTTGTTCCTCGTCGAAGGCGATTCCGCCGGCGGCTCGGCCAAGCAGGCGCGGGACCGCGAATTCCAGGCCATCATGCCCCTGCGCGGCAAGATCCTGAATACCTGGGAAGTCGACTCCGGCGAAATTCTCGCCTCCCAGGCGGTGCACGACATCGCCATCGCCCTCGGCGTCGACCCCGGGTCGAAGGACATCCACGGCCTGCGTTACGGCAAGATCTGCATCCTCGCCGACGCCGACTCCGACGGCCTGCATATCGCGACCTTGCTTTGCGCGCTGTTTCTGAAACACTTCCGGCCGGTGCTCGAAGCCGGTCACGTCTACGTCGCCATGCCGCCGCTGTTCCGCATCGACGCGGGCAAGGAGGTGTATTACGCGCTGGACGAGGACGAGAAGAACGGCATCCTCGACAAGCTCGCCACGGAGAAGAAAACCGTCAGACCCAACGTGCAACGCTTCAAGGGCCTCGGCGAAATGAACCCCTTGCAATTGCGCGAAACGACCATGGCGCGGGAAACCCGGCGCCTGGTGCAATTGACGCTCGACGACGCGGCCGGCGCCGATCAGCCCGCCGAATCCGCCGAAGCGGTAATGGACATGCTGCTGGCGAAGAACCGCGCCGCCGACCGCAAGAACTGGCTCGAACTCAGCGGCAACGAGGCCGAGCTGGTCGACTGAGCTGGAGTACAGACCCGGGCCATGAATTCCCACATCGAAATCCCGACCGACGAAATCGAAAGCGTTCCGCTGCATGCGTATACGCGCCAGGCGTACCTGAATTATTCGATGTACGTCATCAACGACCGCGCCCTCCCGAGCCTCGGCGACGGGCTCAAGCCGGTGCAGCGGCGCATCGTCTACGCCATGTCCGAACTCGGCCTGAAGGCGGCGTCGAAGTACAAGAAATCCGCGCGCACCATCGGCGACGTCATCGGCAAGTTCCACCCCCACGGCGACGGCGCCTGTTACGAGGCCATGGTGCATATCGCCCAGCCTTTCAACTACCGCTATCCGCTGGTCGACGGCCAGGGCAACTGGGGCTCCCAGGACGACCCCAAGTCCTTTGCCGCCATGCGCTATACCGAATCGAAGTTGCGCAATTACGCCGACTTGCTGCTGTCCGAACTCGGCCAGGGCACGGTCGACTGGAGGCCGAATTTCGACGGCAGCTTGCGGGAGCCGGAAATCCTGCCGGCGCGGTTGCCGAACGTGCTGCTCAACGGCGGCAGCGGCATCGCCGTGGGCATGGCCACGGATATTCCGCCGCACAATCTGCGCGAAGTCGCGGACGCCTGCATTCATCTGCTCGATCATCCCGACGCGGACGTGAAGCGGCTTTGCGAATTCATCCAGGGGCCGGATTTTCCCACCGGCGCCGAACTCGTCAATTCGCGCCAGGAAATCCAGGAGATCTATCGCAGCGGCCGCGGCGCCCTCAAGACCCGCGCCTGCTATCGCTTTGAAAGCGGCGAGATCGTCATCACCGCATTGCCTTTCCAGGTTTCGGGCGCCCGTGTGCTCGAACAGATCGCCGCCCAGATGCAGAAGAAGAAACTGCCGATGGTGGTGGACCTGCGCGACGAATCGGACCACGAGAACCCGACGCGCATCGTCGTCGTGCTCAAGTCGAACCGCGTGGACAAGGAAGGCGTGATGTCGCACCTGTTCGCCACCACGGACCTGGAAAAGCAGCACCGGGTCAACTTCAACGTCATCGGCAACAATCTGCGGCCGCAGGTCAAGGATCTGGCCACGCTGCTGCGGGAATGGCTCGAGTTCCGCAAACTCACCGTGCGGCGCCGGCTCAAGTTCCGCCTGGAACGCATTTTGTCCCGCCTGCACATTCTCGACGGCCTGCTCATCGCCTATCTGAACATCGACGAAGTCATCGCCATCGTGCGCGAGGAGGACGAACCGAAGCAGGAACTGATGGCGCGTTTCAGGCTCAGCGAGAAGCAGGCGGAAGCGATTCTCGATCTGCGCCTGAAGCAACTGGCCAAGCTCGAGGAGATGCGCATCAGGACCGAGCAGGAGGAACTCGGCGAGGAGCGCGACAAGATCGAAAAACTGCTCGATTCGAAAGCCCGTCTGACGGCCTTCATCAAGAAGGAAATCCGCGAAGACAAGGAAAAATACGGCGACGAACGGCGCACTCCGATCACGGAGCGGCGGGAAGCGCGCGCTTTCAGCGAGGTCGAACTGCTGACCACCGAGCCGGTCACGATCGTGCTCTCGGAACGCGGCTGGGTGCGCGCGGCCCGGGGTCACGACATCGATCCGGCGGGCCTGCAATACAAGTCGGGCGACGGCTACAAGTTGTCGGCGAAGGGCAAGAGCAACCAGCCGGCGATCTTCCTCGATTCGACGGGCCGTGCCTACACGCTGCCGGCGCACACGCTGCCTTCGGCCCGCGGCCAGGGCGAGCCGCTTTCGGGCAAGCTCAACCCGCCTTCGGGGGCGACTTTCGAAGGCATGGCGATCGGCGATCCGAAGCGGGAAGTGCTGCTCGCGAGCGATGCGGGCTACGGGTTCGTCAGCCGCATCGAAGACCTGATGAGCAAGAACCGCGCCGGCAAGGCGGCGCTCAAGCTGCCGGAAGGCGCCAGGGTGCTGCCGTCGGCGGCGGTCGACGATTACAACGATCAGTTCATCGCGGTGGCGACGAACGAGGGACGCATGCTGGTGTTCGCGCTTTCGGACCTGCCGCGGATGGCGCGGGGCAAGGGCAATCGCATCATCGGCATTCCCCCGGCGCGTGTGCGCGAGCGGATCGAATACGTGGTCTCGGTGGCGGTGCTCTCGCCGAACGACATCCTGCTGGTCCACGCGGGCGCGCGCTATCGCAAGATGAAGCCGGCCGATTTCGCCGCATACGTAAACGACCGCGGCCGCCGCGGCTTCAAACTCCCCCGCGGATTTCAAAATGTGGATCGTCTGGAGCGGATTGTGCGCTAAAGTTGGCTTTTATCCTTATTCTTAACTATTTGTAATAGCGGAGCTTCAAGCAAGGGGATAGCATAGAACTCATGGAAATTGGACAAGGCAACAAGTCCGTACGGAACGGAAATCAGCGAGACAGTCTTATGGTGGCAATATCTGTTGAGGGTCGGACTGAACTGAAGTCCACCAGAACCGAGGTTACCCCTGAGGGCGGCGAATTGCGGATTGGATCCCCGCAGAATGAATTCCTTTCCATTTCCACAAACGATGCGCCAGTTGCTTCACTCGATTGCAATGTGCTGATCCAGGGACGGGCGAACAAGGCTCTGGATCTGCTCCCGGAAAACAGTATACAGACCGTGGTTACCTCTCCACCGTATTGGTCGCTAAGGGACTACGACGTGGACCAGCAATGCGGCTGCGATGAAACGTTGTCGGACTACATTGCCGACATAGTGCGTACCTTTGAAAAAATTAAACGGATACTGAATGAGGACGGAACGATATGGCTCAACGTAGGCGATGCCTACACATCGGGAAACCGGCGCTACCGCGCGCCTGACAAAAAAATCGAGCCAGAGCGATGTCAATGAGACCGGCGACACCAGAAGGGCTCAAGCCCAAAGATCTTATCGGATTGCCCTGGAGATTGGCTTTCGCCTTACAGGACGCGGGCTGGTGGCTCAGGTCCGAGATCATATGGAACAAACCAAACGCCCATCCCGAATCAGTGCGAGACCGCCCCACAAAGGCCCACGAGAGCCTGTTTCTCCTATCGAAGCGACAGGATTACTACTATGACATTGACGCGGTTCGAGGCCCTAACGGTCGTCGACTCAGAACGACGTGGGATATTCCGACGGAGCCGCGCAAGCCTGACTACGGCGCTTCGAAAGGTCACCCGGCCGTGATGCCTGCGACATTGGCGGAGCGTTGCGTGTCGATTACGAGTAAAACCGGGGATGTCGTACTGGATCCTTTTGCCGGTTCCGGCACAACCCTGATAGCCGCGCAGCGGCTGGATGAGCTGTCACCTACAGCCATTCTCTTTGTCAGCCGTATGGTGGATTCTCTGTCTTCTCCTCCATTGGCGCATACGAATAGCAAGAATACGTGGTTGCCTCCCGAGTGGATTGAATACTTTGGCTTGGCGCTTTCAGTGCATCACGGAACAACGCTTGAGCCCCTCGCGCAGAAAGGATTCGAAACAGTATTCCGTAATGCATGTGAGTCAGTACGATGGGCCGTCGAGGGACCGGCCTCCGAAACCCAACGATTTCTAGACCTTGAAATTCAGCGCCCAGGCTTCCCGTGGCAGAAATTGTCGTTGAAATCCACGGCGGCGCGAAACCTGTCTCGTACATCCATTCATATATCCAAGCTCACTGAAGCCGCATGGGTGCAAGATATGCGCGCGGCGCGCGACCGCCGGGAACGAACGCTGGCCTTGTTCCATGACTATATGAGTGCGGTGGACTCGATCATGATGCTGCGGGCATTCCGTGAAGGACACGACATACCAACTAAATATCAACTTGTCGAAATCCCCTCAACGATCTGCCTAATCCGTATATCACGCAGTCCGGTTATCTGAAGATGCCGGCGGGGCGAAATTGGGGCTCGTCCAGTACTGTCGATTTGCATCCGGACGGCGAGAGCGTCTGGGTGGCCGAGCGATGCGGCGCCAATATCAATGCCTGCGTACAGAATCCGGACGTCAATCCCGTCATGCTGTTCGACAAGGATGGCAACATGGTGCGCAGTTTCGGGGCCGGCTATATTTCATGGCCTCATGGCATTCATGTGGATCACGACGGCAATGTCTGGATCGCCGACGGCCGTGACAACCAGGCTGGCGATAACCCGCCCGATGACGCCTATGGCCACCAGGTCCACAAGTTCAGCCCGACCGGTGTACTCCTGATGTCGCTCGGCAACAAGGGCGGCGGCCGAGCGGCATTTATATCGACAAGAACGATGTGCTGTATTCGGCGGACTCGGAGTCAGGCTCGGTGAATCCGGCCCATGGCGACTGGCTGCGCGGCATCCGCGTCGGCAGCGCACAGACTGGTGAAGTCGAGTTCCTGATCCCCGACCCCGATCCCGACTGCCGCGGCACCTGTACCGCGGAAGGCGTGGTAGCGGATCACAATGGCGTAATCTACGGTGCCGAAGTAGGCCCGGTCGGCGGTATCAAGCGCTATGTGAGGCCGGTCAAGTAGCATCGAATGAACCAGCGCCCGGATTCCGGGCGTTGCTGGATGGCGGCTGAATCAATTCACGATTCGCGGGAAAACTCTCATTCGAGCAACACCTCTTTATCTTGGGTGGGAGTGGTAGAAAGTCTGAGTGTGACTCGCCTTGGCATAAGCATGTCCGGTCTGCAAGGATTCACCCCTTCGCTCAGCGACATCACCAAAACTCATGATCGTGGGGTGCGTCTAAACGGGGCTGACAGTGATTGTATTGAACGAGCTATTAAAGTGGTCGACCGGACAACCTGCGTGGCAACGAGACGCCCTTCGACGCTTGGTTCTAGAGGGCGAGCTTGGAGAGAGAACAGCGTTCGTTAAAACACAGCAGCATTCCGGAGTTGCAAGCGAAGGTCGCAGCCGGTACGTCTGTCGCAAGGCTTTTGTCTAACATTACTTCCCTCACGAACCCAGAGTTGGTGCGCAATCTGTGTACCTTATCTGACGAGGAGAAACGCCGACTAGAGGAGATTGACCGAACTCTTACAGATCTACAAGCAAGCGATCCAGATAAGCTTATTCGACGATTGAACGTGAAGATTGCGCGGGTGAAATCGCTTTCAGAACACATTGCCAGAGTGCAGAAAGCGCTGTCAGCTGAAGCCGTCCGTGCGATTCTAGAAATCCGGGACGAGGAGCGTAGGAAGCGGGGGGAAGCCGCTAGAATCCGCAAGACAACGTTCAGCGAGGACATGCTTGACGGTACCGGCTCTGATGTGTGGGCTAAGTTTTGGGAAGCGGCCAGGCAATTTTCCGAGGAATTTGCCTATCCCGGCAAGACATTTCCGACGACAGAGGAAAATTCGCGTTGCCTACTCTGCCAGCGGGACTTAGATCATGTGACGCGACACAGACTCGGCAGCTTTGAGGCGTTCGTCAAGTCCATGGTAGAGAGGGAACTGCAAGACATAAGAGGTCGCTACACTAAAGGGCCAAAAACGCACGCGCATCGCTGAACGCGGAGGCGGACGAGTTGCGCGCCCGAAATGTGCTCGTCGACCACGAAACTGCGGTTCTCGACGAGATTGATCGAAAGAAACGATTAGCCGCGTATGGGCTATGTATTGACGATACCCGAACGCAAGCAATCACGCGAAGAAGCGGATCAATCACTCGGAAGGTCGTCACGAAGAAGTTGAAGGAGAGCTTTCAATCCGAGCTCTTGAAACTCAAGTTTCGACATGTTGAAGTCGAATTGACTGATGCGGGTGGAACTGACGGTGTTCTCTATCACAAAGTTGTGCTTTCGCGTGCTCCCGGTGTCGAATTGCCAAAAGTGGTCAGTGAGGGAGAACAGCGATGTCTGGCAATAGCAGCATTTTTTGCTGAACTCAGCACAGCGGAAGATCCGTCCGGAATCGTGTTCGATGATCCGGTGTCATCACTTGACTACAAATGGCGCGAAGCGGTTGCGCGGCGACTTGTCGATGAGTCTAGAAGCCGCCAAGTCGTACAAGTCGTAGTATTCACACATGACGTAGTGTTTCTGCTTGCGCTTAAGGAACTCGCGAATGAACTAGATATCGATCAGGCGGACCAGCATGTAAGGAATTTGACGATGGGCGCAGGTGTCTGTATTGATGAGTTGCCATGGGTGGCGTTGAAGGTCAAAAGGCGAATCGGACATTTGAAGCAGCGGTTGCAAACGGCAGAGAAGCTGTATCGACAGGGACACATGGGAGCATACGAGACCGAGGCAAGCGTGATTTATGGACTACTTCGTGAAGCTTGGGAGAGGGGTCTGGAAGAAATACTGTTGGGTGGTGTTGTGGAGAGGTTCCGTCCAGGAGTTCAGACCTTACACGTAAGTGAAATCGCGGATATAAACGAAGAGGATTGCAAGGCAGTTGAACGGGCGATGACCAAGTGTTCAAAGTGGCTCCCGGGACACGATCAAGCTGCTGCGGCAACGGCAGAAATGCCGGAGCCGGACGAAATCAGTACTGACATTGAAGCTCTGAAAGAGTGGGTAGATGCAATCAACAAACGCAGGCGCTGAAGAGGCCTTCCTGCACCGCCAAAGATCGGCACTACAATCGAATTTTTCATTCGATCCGAAAGCACATACGAGCTGCGAACGGGATAGAAAGTAACGGGAGTGGGTGTAGCCGCTGGTCTATCGCAACATCTTTTCCGCCATAGCGGCGACTTCTTTTATGAGTATCTTGCGTGTCTTTGTATCAGATTCAAGGTGGGCGTCTCTGGTTAACTCGGCTAATTGTATGTGCTCTCGTTGACTGGAAACGAAAGATGGCAAGCTCATGTGTTTGAATATGTTCCCGACCTGTATCGAAATATTGTGACTCTCGACAAATTCTCGCACCAGCGAGGAGGACAGAAGACCACACAGGAAATAGGCAGGCTCTGGTTCATCGAAATCGACGAAGAAGATCTTGTGGTCCGGCACATATGATCTACGACCGATTAGCGGCACATCTCCATCGGCCGCTACGGCAGCTTTGAATGCTCCTGACTGCTCTGCCCAGACTACCTTGTACGGTGCAAACGTGTAGGAGCCAACATTATAGACACCGTAAAACGGTGCATTCGGCATCCGCTTGACCCACGTTGAACGTTCACGGAGCAAATGCTCGTATGCCCGAAAATACGCTTTTGTTTTCGGGCAGTTCACATCCACATTTCGCTGCGCTTTCTCATACGCCGCACGACTTATACCATCGTTTGGAACAAGTGCGAAAAGTTGATGAGAAGGCGCGAAAAAGCACGAATCGAAATCGGCGGCCCCTTTTGCCAACGGATATAGAAGCGTGGGTTCGATCCAAAAAGTTCTCGATGGCCCTATGTCTGTTCTTCCGGCCTCGGGCCGAGTTTGCACGCTAACGAGGCCGGTTTGGTTGTTGGTTGCCGTAACATTAACGAAGTAAATACCATTAAGGTCCGTTGTGATGCCTTTCCGCCCTCGCGCCCAATCTGAACGTCCAGTGATCGATGACAGTGTATTGAAGCGCCCAGGCTTCAAAATGGCCCAAGGCGAGCCCTCCGACTCTACTGGCATAGCCTCCATGTTGCAAAGGCTCACACTCCGCATCACATCTGAAAGCGAAATGTAGGGGGAGATCAAACGAGCTTGTCCAGCTGTTGGCGTCCAAACTCGATATGTAACTGGATATCTAGGTGATACTGTTGTCTTTTGAAAGACGGCTACGCTGGTTTTGTTTGTGGCCTCTGCAAAAGGTTTAAGGTTCTTCATATCGTCCACAGCCAACGGGCTAAGGCGATCCTGATCATTAATCTGAAAGCGTCTAAAGCCTTGTGATGAAGGACTCTGAAAGTGCGTTTGCGTTAAGACAAACGAGATTTTTCCGCCTCTCTTTAGCCATTTGTCCGCCGTCGTGTATGTAATCATGCCCGAGATGTCCAATTCATTACCACCATGGTGAGGTGTCTCGGAGAAGATGTTGTATTGCGTACAAGTCCGCTTCGCTCGTTCACGGTAAGCGTCAGGGAGCATTGACCAACGGATCCATGGTGGGTTGCCCACGATTACATCGAATCTACCTGCATTGGCAGATCGGAAGTAGTTTCTGACTATACGAAACCATATACCGTTCCAATTCTGGTGATGAAGGCGTAGAACTTGTTCGTAGGTCCGTTTCAACGGATAGATCCAGTCCTTAAGCCGTGCGTTTCCAATCACATTCCGCGACACGAGGTGTTCGGCACACCAGGTAAACGACGCTTCTTCATCGACGGCCTCACCCATGACTTCGAGAACACGGTCAAGGAGGGGTCCGTCAAAGGCAAGAGCCGCAGGCAGAAGGATTTTTAGATCTGCGTTTTGACTACCGACTTGGTACTCTACCAAGTCTCTCTCGAAGCCGGGTAGTCTTGCTGGAAAATAGACTGCATCGGCGAGTAAGACAGGAATCTCGATTTGCTGCCCCGGCTCCGCCTTTAGCAGGTCAGCGATGGCCATCAAGAAGCTAGTACGCGATGCTTGTACGGCCAAAGGGTTAAGATCGAATCCCCAGACCGTCTCTGTAATCATCTTAATAGTCTCGGAAGGTGTCATGCGGCGTTTCGATGCCGCGAGACGTTTCCGATTAATTAGTTCAACTAGGAAGGAGCCGGATCCACAGGTGGGGTCTATAGCTCGTGTCTCAGTCCAATTTCGGACATGCAATTGGTTGACGGCATACTTAACCAACCAATCTGGCGTATAAAACTCGCCTAGCGACTTTCTAAGGATATCGGGCACTAGGTCTTGGTAGAAATCGCGCAAGACATCTCGGGTGTGATCAAGCTTGTCAGTTCGATAGAGAGAGATGTCCGTTAGGATGTCTCGTATCGCTTCAGCCAATGAAGCTCGGTGACTCGCAGTGGTTACTGCATCAAGATACCAACTAAAAATCGCCTCTTCCACAAAACCATGGATGCCCGTCGCCTCGAAGAATTCTCCCTGCTCGATATCTTTTCGAATTCTGCAAAGGAACTGCTCGTCCTCTTCAATTGTTACCAAGTCCGCTGCAAAGGTCCGTGCAGATGCTAACCCATGTGCGGAGGTTATTTGAGCAGCTAACAGTTTGATTAGTAGTGAGTTGAATGTGTGAACCACAAATAGGCGTTCGGAAATTTCAGTACGGCTTGTGGCTTGGGCAAACCGGAGTGTTCTGTTGATGGTGTTTAGTTGCTCTTTCGAAAGATCGGCTACCTGACCGTAGAGTGTTCGCCATTCCTCAAACAGCATCCGTACTTTCGTCTTGGTGCGTTGCGCCTTCGCAGAAGCGAGTGCATTGGCCATAGCGCGCATCAATTTGATGCCACGATCAGATTTGTGCCCGAAGTCCTCGATTAGATTTCCCGCCGTGATGGCGCGCCTGTGGGATGTGCGACAGGCTTGCGCGACCAGCCCAAAGGACTTCATGTTGATGGGGAGTAGGTTGCCGTGCGTGATCTCGCCATCGACCACTTGGGCGAACGCCAGGTGTTTGTTGTCAATAGCGATCCCAATGTAGTCGCTTTCGTCAATGTGTTCCGCATTTGCCGTTCTCCGGATGTAAGGGAGCAGCCTGTGCTGTATCGCCTCTTTGAAAGCGGGGCTGGTCGCATTACCGTTGAATTTCCCGGGTCCTTTGAATTCGATTACGACATTGTTATAGCTCAGATCTTTATGACCTCGCTCGGCGCTAAACACTATGCCCAATACGGCTTCGATAGAACGAACCCAAGCCAACCTCACCCCCTCTTCATTGGAGGCGTTGGCAAGCTGCCGCTGCAAGGCTTGAAAGTGCTTACTCCGGGAAGTGGGCATGACGGCGGCTAATACAAAGGGAGGGACCGCTCGGGGGGGCATTCGTCAAAGCAGGATAACAATTGGTCAATGTCTCGCTTCCGTGGGTCATTGTGCGAATGTCCGTGACCATACAAGGGTTGGGGGCGGATGTCACGAAACGGGCGCACTTAGCATGGCAGAACCATATCATCCCTGCGAACAACGCATTGTCGGAGTGCAAAGTCGTCGTCGGGAACCGGATGTCGAGTCACCTAATAATCGAAGTGGAGCAATATGGGCATGCGCCATCCCTGCATCGACGGGGTGCCGGATCAGAGACTTTCCAGGATGCTGTTGAAGGTGGCGCTGGGCCGCATGGCGGCGCTGGCGAGTTCGGGGTCGGGGGCGTAGTAGCCGCCGACGTCGGCCGGGGCGCCCTGGGCCGCGTTCAGTTCGTCGATGATCTGGTCCTCGGCTTCGAGCAGGGCTTCGGCGAGTGGGCGGAAGCGCTCGGCGACCTCGGAGTCTTCCTGCTGGGCGGCGAGTTCCCGAGCCCAATACATCGCCAGGTAGAAATGGCTGCCGCGGTTGTCGAGTTCGTTCACCTTGCGCGACGGCGACTTGTTGTTTTCCAGGAAGGTCCCCGTGGCGCGGTCGAGCGCCCGGGCCAGCACCCCGGCGCGTTCGTTCTCCGCCGCTCCGGCAAGATGTTCGAGCGAGGCGGCGAGGGCGAGGAATTCGCCCAGCGAATCCCAGCGCAGGTGGTTTTCCTTTTCGAACTGTTGCACGTGCTTGGGCGCCGAGCCGCCGGCGCCCGTTTCGAACAGGCCGCCGCCGTTCATCAGGGGCACGATCGAGAGCATCTTGGCGCTGGTGCCGAGTTCCAGGATCGGGAACAGGTCGGTGAGGTAGTCCCGCAACACGTTGCCCGTCACCGAGATCGTATCCTTGCCCTGCTTCATGCGCATGAGCGAGAAACGGGCGGCTTCGGCGGGCGCCATGAAATGAATTTCCAGGCCGCCGGTGTCGTGCTCCGGCAGATAGCTTCGCACCTTGGCCAGCACCTGGGCGTCATGGGGGCGGTCCTCGTTGAGCCAGAATACCGCCGGAGCGCCGGAGGCCCGGGCGCGATTGACAGCCAGCTTGACCCAGTCGCGAATCGCCGCGTCGCGCACCTGGCACATGCGCCAGATGTCGCCCGCCTCCACCCGGTGGCGGAACAGTTCGTTGCCTGAATCGTCGATCACGGCAATCTCGCCGTCGCTCGCGATTTCGAAAGTCTTGTCGTGGGAGCCGTATTCCTCGGCCTTCTGCGCCATCAGGCCCACGTTGGGCACGCTGCCCATGGTGGCCGGATCGAAGGCGCCGTTGGCCTTGCAGAATTCGATCACCTGCTGGTAGACCGGCGCATAGGAACGATCCGGGATGACCGCCTTCATGTCGTGCAACTTGCCGTCCGGACCCCACATCTTGCCCGAGGAGCGCAGCGCCGCCGGCATCGAGGCGTCGATGATGATGTCGCTCGGCACATGCAGATTGGTAATGCCGCGGTCTGAATCGACCATGGCCATGGGCGGCTGCTCTGCATAGACGCGTTCGATGTCCGCTTCGATCTCTTGCCTGCGTTCGGCTGGAAGATCGGCGATGCGCGCGAGCAGATCGCCGAAGCCATTGTTGACGTCGACGCCGAGTTCGGCGAACAGCGCCTCGTGCTTGTCGAACAGTTCGGCGAAATAGACCCGTACGGCATGGCCGAAGATGATCGGGTCGGAGACCTTCATCATGGTGGCCTTGAGATGGAGCGAGAAAAGCACGCCTTCCGCCTTCGCGGCAGCGACGGACTCGGCGAGAAACTTCCGCAGCGCCCTGCAACTCATGAAACTGGCGTCGACGACTTCGCCGGCCGTCACCGGGATTCCTTCCTTCAATACGTTTGTGCCGCCATCGGCGGCGCGATGTTCGATGCGCAGGCTGCATTCGTCTTCGACGGTTACCGACTGTTCGTTGCCGAAGAAATCGCCGCCGCTCATGGAGGAAACATGGGAGGCGGAATCCGCCGACCAGGCGCCCATCGAATGCGGATGCTTGCGCGCATAGGCCTTGACCGCGGGGGGCGCGCGACGGTCGGAATTGCCTTCCCGCAGCACCGGATTGACCGCGCTGCCCTTGACGCGGTCGTAGCGGGCCTTGATCTCGGCTTCGCGCTCGTCGGCCGGCTCGTCGGGATAGTCCGGCAGATCGTGACCCTTTTCCTGCAACTCGAGGATCGCGGCCTTCATTTGCGGAATCGAGGCGGAGATATTGGGCAGTTTGATGATGTTGGCCAGCGGATCCAGGGTCTTGCGGCCGAGTTCGGCCAGGGCGTCTTCTATGCGCTGTCCGGGTTTCAGGTAATCGGGGAAAGTGGCGATAATGCGCCCGGCCAGCGAGATGTCGCGCAACTCCACGTCGACACCGGTGACGGAACAATACGTCCGGATGACCGGCAGCAGCGACCAGGTCGCGAGCGCCGGGGCTTCGTCGGTCCTGGTGTAGATGATCGTGGCTTGTTCTGACATCCGGACCCCCGGCCCAAAAATTCGCGTATTATAGCAGCGCCCCGGCGGGGTGTATCGCGGGCGGGGCATGCCCCGCCCCCGCAGCGAAGATTTCGCTGGCGGACCCGGTAGGGACGGGACATGCCTCGCCCGTTCGAGTCGAATGCGGCGGTGTTCGGCGTTCATCAAACGAAACAGGACAGCACCACCATGATTGCAACGGGCTTGCCAGATTTCGCGCTGCGCGAGGCGCGGGCCGAGGATTGCGGACTGATCCTCGCGCTGATCCGGGAGCTGGCCGAATACGAAAAGCTGTCCCATGAAGTCGTCGCCACCGAAGAGGTGCTGCGCGAAACCCTGTTCGGCGAACGTCCCCGCGCGGAGGTCGTATTCGGCGAGTTTCAGGGCGAGGCTGTCGCTTATGCACTGTTCTTCCACAATTTTTCCACCTTTACCGGCAGGCCGGGCATCTATCTCGAAGACATCTATGTCAAACCCGAAATGCGCGGCCGCGGCTACGGCAAATGCCTGTTGACCTGGGTGGCCCAGCTGGCGGTGGAACGCGAATGCTCGCGCATGGAATGGTCGGTGCTCGACTGGAACGAACCTTCGATCCGGTTCTATCGCTCGCTGGGAGCGGTCGCCATGGACGAATGGACCGCGCAGCGCCTGACCGG
>JANQSV010000073.1 GCA_028279115.1 Pseudomonadales bacterium | reverse complement strand
GCGGGAGACGCAATGGTAGAACGGCGTCGCGGCCAGCGAGACGATTTGTGAACGGGGCCGGGTCATGTTTTGCCTGCGAGTCGTTGGCTTCCTCACAGGCAGGTATAGTCGAGATTCTCAAATGTGCCAAATCGGGAAAGAATTTCGGTGGATGTCCTGCCGTGGCGGGGAAGAATTTCGGTGGATGTCCTGCCGTGGCGTGCTGCCGTGGCGTGGAACCGTCCTGCCGTGGAACCGATGGGTGTCCTGCCGCAGTTTGGCCGTGGAACCGATGGGTGTCCTGCCGCAGTTATGTCAATGAGATTCTGCGACTTCGCTTCGCGCAGAATGAGCGTGGGGTGAGGCCGGGACTGCGCACCCGAGAATGAACTTATCGCAGAATAAAGCTCACCGGCCCGTCGTTTTCGAGGGAAACTTGCATGTTGGCGGCGAAGATGCCGCTTTGGGTCGTGGGGTGGCGCTCGGTTGCGACCTTTACCATTTGAGCGAACAACTGCTCGGCTTCGGCAGGCGCCTCGGCGCCGGAGAAACTGGGGCGCAGGCCCTTGCCGGTGCTGGCGGCCAGCGTGAACTGGGAAACGAGCAGGAGTTCGCCTGATATCGTCTTAAGGTCCAGGTTCATCTTGCCTTCGGCGTCGGCGAATACGCGATAGGAAAGCAGGCGGTCGACCATGCGGTCGATGGCGACCTCGTCGTCCTCTCGCTCGAACCCGACCAGGGCCAGCAGTCCCTTGCCGATTTCGGCATGGGTTTCGCCGCCGATCAATATGCGAGCCCAGTTGACGCGCTGGATGAGAACGATCATCGCTCGTGTCGGGCGCGGGACTAACTGACCGGCGACAGGTCGCGGCCGATTTCGTCCGTCGCCTTTACTAGGCAGTCGGTGATCGCCGGTTCGCTGGCGGAATGGCCGGCCTCGCGAACGATGAGCAATTCAGAGCCCGGCCAGTGCCGATGCAGGGTGGTGGCGTTGTCGAGCGGACAGACCATGTCGTAACGACCGTGAATGATGTGGCCGGGGATATCGGCAAGCCTCTCCATGTTGTCGAGAATCTGGTTTTCGGCGATGAAGCCCTTGTTCACGAAATAATGCGCTTCGATGCGCGCCAGCGCCAGGGCCTGATGGGGGGAGGTAAAGCGGGCCACTCCGGCGGGGTCGAGTCGCAAGGTCGCACAACTTGCTTCCCAAGTCGCCCAGGCCTTGGCCGCGCCCATGCGCGCCAGTTCGTCGTCTCCGGTCAGGCGCTCGTAATAGGCTTCGAGCAGGCGATGGCGCTCACCTTCCGGAATGGGTTTCAGGAAATCCTCCCAGCCATCGGCGAAAACGCGGTTGGCTCCATCCCGATACAGCCAGTCGAGGTCGTGCTGACGGCACAGAAAGATGCCGCGCAGCACCAGCGTGATCACGCGCTGGGGATGCGCCTGGGCGTAAAGCAGGCTCAAGGTCGAGCCCCAGGAGCCGCCGAACAGCACCCATTGCTCGATTCCCAGATGAGTGCGGATTTTCTCCATATCGGCGATCAGCTCGCCCGTATCGTTCTCGCGCAATTCCCCGTGGGGGGTCGAGCGACCGCAACCGCGTTGGTCGAAGGTGACAATGCGATAGAGTTCGGGATCGTAGAAACGGCGCGAATTGCCGTCGCAGGCGCCGCCGGGGCCGCCATGGACGAACAAGATGGGAATGCCGTCGGGATTGCCCGCCTCGTCCAGGTAGAGTTCGTGCAGGTTCGAAACCTTGAGGCTGTGCCTCCGGTAGGGCTTCAGTTCGGGAAATAGCGTCAGCACTTGCCGATCCGTTTTCGTCGCTCCCGCCATGTTAGGGCAATTCGGGTCGCAATCGCCACAAACAGACGAAAATTGATGGCAGGAGCGACGCATGCGTCGCCCGCGGGTTCAGATCGCATACGACTGTAGGGGCGAGGCATGCCCGCCCCTACAATTCAAGGACCGCGACGTTGTCGAAACCGGCATCCATGAGGTGGGCGGCGTGCAGACGGCTGATCATGCCGCGTTCGCAATAGAGCAGGTAGCGCGGGCTCCGGTCGAGTTTTTCGAAGTCTCCGCGCAGGCGGTAGAAGGGGATGCGCAGCAATCGTCCACCCGCCGCTTCGCGCAGTGCCGACGACCGCGCGCCCTGTTCGGATTCGTGGCGGATATCGATGACGATGTCCTCCGGCCCGGGTTCCGAAGTCACGGCGATCTCGTCCGCCCTGGCGTCTTCGTCCCCGCCGCTTTCATCAAAGACGATTTCGGTGATGAGTTGCACCGAGGCGTTGACCAGAGCCGCGTCGAGCACGGCGAAATCGAAACGGGATTCCTCGCGTTCGATGCGCCCCGGCCGCGCTTTCGTCGTCGGCTTGTTCGAGATCACCGCACAATATTCGGGAATATGCCGTGAGAATTCCTCGGTGCCGATGGCGCGGGCCAGATCGATGATCTGCTGTTTGTCCGTTGTCGCCAGCGGGCGCAACACGAGATTGTCGGCGACGCTGTCGATAACCGAGAGGTTGGTCAGCGTCTGGCTGGAAACCTGGGCCACGCTTTCGCCGGTTACCAGCGCTTCGGCGCCGACCTCGGCGGCGATGCGGTCGGCGGCGCGCAACATCATGCGCTTAAGCACGACTCCCATCTGCGAGTTCTCGACCTTTTCGAGGATTTCCCGAACCACGTCTTCAAAGGGCACGGTAACGAATTTCACCCGATGCGAAGCGTGGTATTTCATCCACAGATACAGCGCCAGTTCGCGCACCGCCAGACAATGGGTGTCCCTTCCCACCCTTCCCAGGTTCCGGCGATGGGTGTCCCCTTCCAGGTTCCGGTTCCGGCGATGGGTGTCCCCTTCCAGGTTGTCCCCTTCCAGGTTGCGATGGGTGTCCCCTTCCAGGTTGAAGAAGCAGAAATGTGTTTGCAAGCCGCGGCGCATCGTCAGAAAACTCGAAACCGCCGAATCGAATCCGCCGGAGATCAGCGACAGCGCCGAACCCTGGCCGCCCAGGGGAAACCCGCCGAGTCCCGGGCGCCGATGCAGCACGACATGGAACTCCTCATGCCTGATTTCGAGCGGTACCAGCACATCCGGCGCGCCCAGATCGACACCGGCCGACTCCGTAAGGCGCTTGAGTCCGGCGCCGACGAAAGCCTCGACATCGACCGAGCGAAAGGCGTGCCTGCCGGAGCGCTTGCAGCGCACGGCGAAAGTCTTGCCGCGCAATCGTTCGCCATAATGCTCCAAGGCCAACTCCAGCATGCCTTCGAAATCGGGCAGCGGATATTTCCTGACCTCCAGAATGGCAGCGATTCCGGGGATGTGGCGCAATCTGTCGAGTACTTCCGGGCCATCCGCGGCAGAGTCGATTTCGACTTCGATGACATCCCATTCGCCACTGACGCGCAATTGATCCTCGAATGCTTGCAAGACCGACCTGATGTTCTTGCGCAACAGCCGGACGAGCCGGCGGCGAACGGCGCGGCTCTTGATGGTGATCTCGGGAAACAGTTTGACCAGGAACAACATTGCGACTAGCTGAACATCCTCATTTGCCGTTCGGAGGCCTTGCCCCGAAATAGAGCGTCCGATTGGAAAAAACCTGGAAAATGCACCGAAATAGCGCTAGCATCCGCCGCCACGCATAAAGTATGGTACGTCACAAGCGCCTGGTTCTTCCGAAAAATTGAACCAAAAACAGGCTTTCAACGGCTGCCGAATGGTGGCACATATCTTGCTAGTCGTCAGGCACAACCAGAATCACGGTAAACAAATGATAACCGAAGGGACCGGCGGTCTGGCGGTTTAGCAATCCATAAACGAGGAGATAGTTGGAAAATGAAATCGAAACTGGAATACATCTGGCTTGACGGCTACGCGCCCACGCAAAATCTGCGCAGCAAGACCATGGTGCGGGATGATTTTGACGGCGCCCTGGCAAGCTGCCCGCAATGGTCCTTTGACGGCAGTTCCACGCGCCAGGCCAGCGGCGACGATTCGGATTGTCTGTTGCAGCCGGTCGCGATCTTTCCCGATCCGGATCGAGTCAATGGTTTTTTGGTCATGTGCGAGGTGCTCAACGCCGACGGAAGCCCGCACCGCTCGAACGGCCGTTCGACCATCGACGACGACCACAATGACAACGACTTCTGGTTCGGTTTCGAACAGGAATATTTTCTTTGGGATCCAAAC
This sequence comes from Pseudomonadales bacterium, assembly GCA_028279115.1. Lineage (GTDB taxonomy): Bacteria > Pseudomonadota > Gammaproteobacteria > Pseudomonadales > Pseudohongiellaceae > UBA9145. Next base: position 3,406 of record JANQSV010000073.1, on the reverse strand, counting down.
ATCAATGCGCCTGTAGGCTTCCCGGCCGGCGGCTATCCCGGTCCCCAGGGCATGTACTATTGCTCGGTCGGCGCCCACAACTGCCACGGTCGCGAGATTGTCGACGAACATCTCGACATCTCTCTCGAAGCGGGCATCAACGTGGAAGGCATCAATGCCGAAGTGGCTGCGGGACAATGGGAATTCCAGGTGTTCGCCAAAGGCGCCAGACGCGCGGGCGACGAGACCTGGATCTGCCGCTATCTGCTTGAACGGACGGCAGAAAAGCATGGACTGTCCATCAATTACGAACCAAAGCCGCTCGGCAAGGAACTCGACTGGAACGGTTCCGGCATGCACGCCAACTTTTCCAACAGCGCCATGCGCGAAGTGGGTGAGGAAGAGGTCTTCACCAAAATCTGCGAAAGCTTCGGCAAAAACATAGATCGCCACATCGCGGTCTATGGCGAAGGCAACGAGCAGCGCCTGACGGGCCTGCACGAAACCCAGGCCATCGACGTTTTCAGTTACGGCATATCCGACCGGGGCGCCTCGATCCGGATTCCGGTGGCCACCATCCAGGCGGGCTGGAAGGGAAGACTCGAAGACCGCCGCACCGCATCCAACGCCGACCCGTACAAGGTCGCCGCGGCAATCATCAGGACGACCAAGGAAGCGCTGGCCGCCTGAGGTTTTGGCGGGTCCGGCGCCAGCCGGACCCGCCCGGTCGCGCTTTGCGCGGGATGTGCCTGTGGAAGGGCGAATCGACTACAGGCGGCTGCTGGACAGCCTGAATACGGCAGTGCTGCTGCTGGACGAGGGTCTGCACATCCGCATGGTCAATCCGGCCGCGGAAGATCTGATGGCGATGAGTTCCCGAAAGGCCGCCGGGCTCTTCCTCGGCGAGGTATTCGTGAACGGCGCGGAAGATATCGAAGCAATGCACGAAGCCATGCGCGAACGTAACGGCTTTACCAAGCGGCTCGCGCAATTGCATCTGTCCCATGGCAAAACGGTGGAACTCGACTACTCGATCACGCCTGTCGATCTCGACGGTGAACCGCTCGCCCTGCTCGAAATGAACTCCCTGGAATACTCCCAACGCATCAATCGGGACCAGTTGTTCAGTTCCACACAGGCAACGACCCAGGAACTCGTGCGCGGCCTCGCTCACGAGATCAAGAATCCGCTCGGCGGACTGCGCGGCGCGGCCCAGTTGCTGGCGCGGGAACTGCCGAACGCGGAACTCATTGACTATACCAATGTCATCATCGACGAAGCCGACCGCCTGCGTAACCTGGTCGACCGTCTGACCGGCTACCGCAAACCGCTTGAGCGGCGCAGCATCAACATTCACGAAGTGGTCGAACACGTGCGCAACCTGGTCGAAGCCGAAATCGACGGTCGCGGCATCCATCTGATCAGGGACTACGACCCCAGCATTCCGCCGCTGGCGGCGGATCCCGAACAACTTATCCAGGCCATGCTCAATATCGTGCGCAACGCCTTGCAATCGTTGTTGAGTCCGGATGTGAAACACGACCTCGGCACGATTACCTTGCGCACGCGCGCGATACGCAAGGTGACCTTCGGTTCGCGCTCGCGCCAGCCCGCGATTTCGGTCGAAGTCATCGACAACGGCCCGGGTATTCCGGAGCATCTGCGCGAGGCCATCTTCTTTCCCATGGTGACCAGCCGACCGGAAGGCACCGGGCTCGGTCTCGCAATAGCGCACAGCATCGTCAGCCGCCATCACGGACTGCTCGAATGCGAAACCGAAAACGGGTATACCTGTTTCCGTCTTCTATTGCCCCGGCGGCGTGAGGCGCCGGCCACCAGCGGGGGAGAAACAAGCGCATGAACGCGGCCCAATCCGTCTGGATTCTCGATGACGACCGCTCGATCCGCTGGGTGCTGGAAAAATCCCTGAACACCGCGGGTCTGGCCACCGCAAGTTTCGACAACGGCGAGGAACTGCTGCGCCGCCTGCGCCACAGCATGCCCGACGTCATCATCAGCGATATCCGCATGCCCGGAATCAGCGGCCTGGAACTGCTGTCCGCGGTCAAATCGACGCATCCCGAACTGCCCGTGATCATCATGACCGCGCATTCGGACCTCGACAGCGCGGTGACGTCCTACAGCCGCGGCGCATTCGAATACCTGCCCAAGCCCTTCGATATCGAAGACGCCGTCGCGGTCACCCGGCGGGCGCTCGGATACGCCAGGGAAAAAGGGGAAGAAGCCGCGGCCTGTGGCGAACAAACCGAACCGGCGCGGGAAATCATCGGTGAAGCGCCCGCCATGCAGGAGGTGTTCCGCGCCATCGGTCGGCTGTCGCATTCCAATATTTCGGTTCTGATCAACGGCGAGTCCGGCACAGGCAAGGAACTCGTGGCGCGCGCCCTGCATCGACACAGTCCCCGCGGCGACAAGCCGTTCGTACCCTTGAACGTGGCCGCCATTCCGGCCGAGCTGATCGAATCGGAGTTGTTCGGGCACGAAAAAGGCGCTTTCACCGGCGCCACCCGGCAACGCGCGGGCCGATTCGAGCAGGCCAACGGCGGCGCCCTGTTTCTCGACGAAATCGGCGACATGCCGCCGGACACCCAGACCCGCCTGCTGCGCGTACTCTCGGAAGGCGAGTTCTATCGCGTCGGAGGCCATACTTCGGTGAAGGTCGATGTGCGCATCATCGCCGCCACGCACCAGAATCTGGAAGATCTGGCGCGCAAGCACCGCTTTCGGGAAGACCTGTTTCACCGCCTCAACGTAATTCGCATTCACGTGCCGAAATTGAGCGAAAGGCGCGAAGATATTCCGCGCTTGGCGCGGCATTTCCTTGGTCGGGCGGCGACCGAGCTCGACGTGCCGGCCAAAGTGCTGCGGCCCGAGACCGAGCAATATCTGCAAAGCTTGAACTGGCCGGGCAACGTGCGGCAACTGGAGAATTTCTGCCGCTGGATCACGGTCATGGCCTCGGGCCGCGAAGTGCACATCACCGATCTGCCGCCTGAATTCGCGGAACAGCGTGAACAGCCGGGGGCGGCGCGCAATTGGACTCAGGCGCTCAAATCCTGGGCCAGCGAACAGATCAAGCAAGGCAATACAAACATCCTGGACGAAGCGACACCGGAGTTCGAGCGCGCGATGATCGACATCGCCCTGAAACACACGGCCGGACGCAAGCGGGACGCCGCGTTGCTGCTAGGCTGGGGCCGCAACACCCTCACCCGCAAGATTCATGAATTGGGACGAGGGCCGGTTGGCGCAGTTGATCGAAAGCAAAGCTTTTGAAGGTCCGAGCGGTTCGTCATGGATGATGAAATCAGTCGTCCCATGATGTCCACCGCGTCGCAGCTGGCCTGCCGCGGGCCACGAATCTCAACCCTTCCCCGGATATTTGCCAGACGCCGATCTGCGGCAG
>JANQSV010000072.1 GCA_028279115.1 Pseudomonadales bacterium | reverse complement strand
CACCGCCTTCGTCATCGTCGTGATCGGCGGCCTCGGCTCGCTGCCGGGCGCGTTCCTGGCCTCGCTACTGATCGGCTTGCTGCAGTCCTACGCCATCGCCGCAAATGTCGGCATGCCGGACCTGCTCGATCTGCTCGGCCTGGAGTTCCCGCGCAGCCATCCGCTCGATGACCTGTGGACCCTGAACCTGTCCCAGATCGCGCCGATATTGCCGTTTCTGCTGCTCGTACTCGTGCTGATCTTTCGCCCTACCGGCCTGATGGGTAAACGCGAACAATGAACGGGGTGACCGCAATCAGGGCGCTGGCGGCGAAATCGGGCATATGGGCCGCTTATCTGGCGGTGCTCTTGCTGCTGCCTCAACTGTTCGACTCCATCCTGGCGATCTCGATCTTCAACCAGATGGCCATCGCCATCGTATTCGCGCTCAGTTACAACATGCTGCTCGGCCAGGGCGGCATGCTCTCCTTCGGTCATGCGGTCTATTTCGGCCTGGGCGGCTTTCTCGCCGTGCATGCGCTGCTGATGATGGAGAACGAAGCCGTCTATTTCTCGATTGCCTTCATTCCCCTCATCGGCGGCCTGACCGGCTTGCTCGCGGGCGTCTTCGTCGGCAGCTTCTCGACGCGCAAGGCGGGCACGGTGTTCGCGATGATCTCGCTGGGAATAGGCGAACTCGTGGCGGCCTCCTCGCTGATCTTTACCGGCTTTTTCGGCGGCGAAGCCGGGGTGAGCGGCGACCGTACTTTCGGCCCTCCGCTTTTCGGGATGGATTTCTTCAGCGATGTCGACGTCTATTATCTCGCGGCCTTCTGGGTCTTCGTTTCCACCTTGTTCATGTACCTGTTCACCCAGACGCCGGCCGGGCGCATGGCCAACGCCGTGCGCGACAATCCCGAACGCGCCGAATTCATCGGCTATAGCGCGCGCTGGGTGCGCTTCATCTCGTTCTGCGCGTCGGGTATGTTCGCCGGTGTGGCCGGCGGCCTGTTCGCGCTCAACTACGAATTCCTCACCGATGAGAATCTGAACCTCGTGACTTCGGGCCGGGTGCTGCTGATGGCCTATATCGGCGGACTCGGCTTCTTCATCGGACCCATCATCGGCGCGATCGTCCTGACCCTGATGAACTTCCTGCTCAGCAATTACACCGAATTGTGGCTGTTGTACCTCGGCATCATGTTCCTGCTGACGGTGCTGTTCCTGCCGCGCGGATTCGCCGGCTTCATCATGATGCACCGCCTTGCCTGGCTGCGCGGCAGACTGCATACCCTGGCGCTGCCGTACCTGCTGACCGGCCTGCCGGCGCTGTTGTTCATACTGTGCGTGATCTGCCTGCTCGAACTTTCTCATACGGCCGAGCCCGAACTGCATTTCCTGGGCCTGAGCCTGGCGCAGGACTCGGTGCTTGTCTGGGCTGGACTTTTACTGCTTGCCACGCTTGGCTGGTACTTGACGAAGAAATCTGCGCCGGGGCTGCGCAGAGCCTGGGAAGCAGCCAACGCGCCCGAAGCGGACGCCGCGCAGGAGCAAGTCTCATGAGCATCCTGTCCATGAAAAATCTGCGCAAGAACTTCGGCGCCACCGAGATCATTCGCGGCGTCGATCTCGACATCGAATCCGGGGAAATACACGCCATCATCGGCCCCAACGGCGCCGGCAAATCGACGCTGTTCCATCTCATCAGCGGCAAATACTCGCCGACGGCGGGCTCCATCCGCTTCAATGACCGGCAGATCGAGAACCTGAGCCCTTTCCGGATCAACCGGCTGGGAATCGCCCGCAGTTTCCAGGTCACCAACATCTTTCCGCGCCTGAGCGTCTTCGAGAATATCCGCTGCGCCCTGCTCTGGTCTTCGGGTTACGGCTACTCCTTCCGGCATCTGCTCAACCGCCAGCGCGCGCTGAACGATGAAACCGGGGAAGTGCTGGAAAAAATCGGCCTTGCCGGCAAGTCGCAGATTCCCGCCGGCGAGATCGCCTATTCCGAGCAGCGGGCGCTCGAACTCGGCATGGCCATCGCCGGCGGCGCCGAACTGATCCTGCTCGACGAACCCGTCGCCGGCATGAGCCATAGCGAGGCCGACAACGCGGTGCGCCTGATTCGCAGAATCACCGAAGGCAAGACCCTGGTCATGGTCGAACACGACATGAACATCGTCTTCGACCTCGCCGACCGCATCAGCGTGCTGGTTTACGGCAAGGTCATCGCCTGCGGCGCGCCGGCGGAGATTCGCGCCAATGCGCAAGTGCAGGAAGCTTATCTCGGCGAGGCGCAAATCCATGCCTGACGCCATGCTGGAAGTAAGCGATCTGCACGCCTGGTATGGCAAGAGCCACGTGCTGCAAGGCGTCAACTTCGAAGTGGCGCAAGGCGAAATCGTCAGCCTGCTCGGACGCAACGGCGTCGGCCGCTCGACGACGGTGAAAACGATCATGGGCGAGGTCGAACCCCATGGCTCGATCCTGTTCAGGAACGAGCAGATCGCCGGCCGCAAGAGTTACGAGATCGCCCGGCTCGGCGTCGGCTACGTGCCCGAGAACCGGGAGATATTTCCCACCCTGACGGCGCGGCAGAACCTCCTGCTCGGAATGAAGTCGACTACCCCTTCCGGGCGCTGGAGCATCGAGGAAGTATTCGCCATGTTTCCCCTGCTGGCCGAGCGCGCCGACGTGCCGGGCGGGGCGCTCAGCGGCGGGGAGCAGCAATTGCTCAGCATGTGCCGCACCCTGATGGGCGATCCCGACATGGTCATGATCGACGAGCCCACCGAGGGGCTCGCGCCGAAGATCGTCGAACAGGTCGGCAATCTGCTGCTGGAAATCGCCGGCCGCGGCGTTTCCATCCTGCTCGTCGAACAGAAACTCAACATCGCCATGCGCATATCGAAGCGGCTCTATATCATGGGCCACGGTCAGGTCGTCTGGGAGGGCACGCCGGATGCGCTGACGC
>JANQSV010000071.1 GCA_028279115.1 Pseudomonadales bacterium | reverse complement strand
GCGGGAGACGCAATGGTAGAACGGCGTCGCGGCCAGCGAGACGATTTGTGAACGGGGCCGGGTCATGTTTTGCCTGCGAGTCGTTGGCTTCCTCACAGGTAGGTGTAGTCGAGATTCTCAAATGTGCCAAATCGGGAAAGAATTTCGATGGGTGTCCCATGTCAGCCCCATGTCAGCCGCTCGAAAACTACCTTAACAGACTGTCCAAATTTGCCCGACCACTTCTAGATTCTCAAGCGTGCCAAATCGGGAGGGAATTTCGATGGGTGTCCCATGGCCCCATCGCCCCATGGCCGCTCACTTTGCGTGCTCTAAAACCGGACACTTTATTTGTTCTCTACAATATAAATATATCTTGTTGACAATTGTATCGGAATCCTGATGCGCAAAATGGTTCAAGGCATGGAATGGTTTCGACCAGAAATTCGGTGTGAATTAGCAGGCTGCCAAGGAAATCAAATGCCGGGGGAGCCAAACGCTAAGGGAGCAAAGACAAGGAATTCGATTTGGTGGCAGGAGGGACTCAACCACCAATGCCAATACCAAATTGTCCACCCGACAAACCCGCTACGACATGGGAAGTGACGGCACCTGCGGACGGCGGCGATGTCGGTTGTGACGAACTTCCCCGCCCCGCGCCTGGCGCACCTGGCGCGACCTTCGGATCGTGACTTTATCGGAAACTCCCCGCGACGCGAACAACGGATCGAACGTCGCGGGGAGTTTCCAGCACCAGGTTATCAGAGCCCGCACGACGAAATAATGTACCCAGGAGCAGTAACCGAGTCGCTTCGGCGCAGCGAACTTCGGTGGCAACTGGTTGCCGACCTGTCGTCAAATCATCCGATCCCGACGATACCGCGAATGTGAAGCGTACTGCCCGCCATGTCTTGCCATCCAACCCGACCGAAGATCTCGCCATGATAATAGTGCTTGGAACTTTTCAAGATAAGCATGTCTCAACCGTAGTCGATGAACTCAAGAGCCTTTCGGTCAACTGCGTGGTCGCGGACTATCTCGCGAGAACGCCCGTGCGGGCGGAGGTCGATGGCGTGGGGTCATTCTCGTTGTGGGTCGATGATCAACCGGTCACGGGGCCGGTCCTGGTGTGGGATCGGCTCAAGATGGGGATTTCATATTTCGCGATACCGGGGGAGCCCAGGTCCGCCCACTATGAGTCGCAGGAGTGGAATGCGTTCTACAATCTCCTGACCGGGATGTATGCCGACGATGTCGTCAATTCCCGCCGCTCCAGGATGTGCATGATCAAGCCGTACCAGCAAACGATCGCGGCCAAGGCGGGCTTTCTCGTGCCGCCCACGTGCGTCACGAACGTGAAGGCGGATGTCGTATCGTTTCTCGCCAGAGAGCCGAGTCTCGTGCTGAAGTCGCTTTCGGCGGGACAGGTCATGCCCCGCCCCGAGGAGAATCCCGTGCCGTACAACGTGATGACGATGGAGGCGGGCGGCGACGTTTTGCACGCGGCTTCGACCGACTCGATAGGACGATGCCCGCACTTCCTTCAGCGCAACATCGCGAAGTCGTTCGAGTTGAGACTGGTAGTCGTCGGCGAGCACATGTTCGCATTCCGCATTGATTCACAGACCCTTGAGTCTTCCAAATTGGACTGGCGACATGCTCTCCGGCACCTCGAATTCGAACCGTTCGAACTACCGATTCCGGTTGTCAGAACGGTCAGAAGATTCTTCGATACCTCGGGACTGTTCACCGGGAGCCTGGATTTGATTGTCGATGAAGACGGACGTTACTGGTTCCTTGAGTGCAACCAGGACGGACAATGGTTGTGGATGGACCCGATCATAGACGGAGCGATCTCGAAGGCGTTCGCAAAAGCCCTGGCCAGCCGTCTCGCTGAAACGGAGAGTCGCTGCTGATGAGGCATTGGGCGGTTCCAATATTGGTGAATTGAAGGAGATCATCAGATGTCAGAAGTGAAGGTGTCGCTGAAAAGGCTTTGGGCGGTTCCGTTGTTGACTATGGCGGTCAGCGCACTCGCACAAAACGAAGCTGATTCCCAATGCGAACCCAGCGCGCTGTTTAGATTGGCGATACAAAATTACGAGACGAGCGTGTGGTTTTCGCTTGGCCGGTTCCGCGAACTCGAAGAAACTTGCGCATCTGGGTCGAATTTCGCTTCGTATCAACATGGCCGCGCACAGTTGGAATCGATGGTTGGCAATCATGCGGCTGCGTTGTCTTACATGGACTCATATCTGGAACTCCGCCCAAATCCGCCACAGGATTTCCCGTCGCCGGTCACGAGCGTCCCGGCGGTCGAATATGTGACCGAAAGGGCGCTGGATCACCGCGTCGTCATGGTGAACGAACGGCACCACGCATCGACAGACAGACTGCTGACGATGGAATTGCTGGCGCCGCTCGCGGAGCAGGGGTTCCGCTATCTCGCCATCGAGGCCGGCTGGAACGGCGACCCCGTCAATTCGCGCGGCTATCCGATTTCACATACGGGATACTATGTGAACGAAGTTGTGTTCGCGGAACTCATTCGCTCGGCGATCGCGCTGGGCTACCGGATCATCGCCTACGAGAGAGAGGACGAACAACGAAATTCCATTGTTACCCGTGAGATGAACCCACGGGAGCACAGGGAATGGTGGCAGGCGAAGAACATCGCCACCAGGGTGTTTGACGTGGACAGCGACGCAAAGCTGCTCGTTCACGTTGGTTATGGCCATCTTTGGGAGCGCAGAGCCGATGCATGGGCGCCCATGGCCATCCATCTCCGTCAATTTACCGGACTCGACCCGCTGACCATAGATCAAACGCTACTCAGCGAACGATCAAGACCCGAACTTGAGCATCCATTGCGGATTAGGGCGAAGGAACTGGGATTGCTAGACGAAGACGCGGTTGTGCTGCTCGATTCCGAAGGCGAGTCGGTTCGACCCGATGAGGATGTCGATGTCGGCGTCTTCGGGGTTTCCACTCGATACGCCAATGGCAGGCCGGTCTGGATGGGTATGGACGGCCGCAGGCGGGCGATCGACTTCGACACGCCGGAGTGCGCGGCGCGGAATTGCATGGTGGAGGCGCGCAGGGCCGGTTTTCCCGACGAAGTGCCTTTCGACCGTGTTGAAGTCGTCAACGCTGGGCGCGCCACACTTTACCTTCCCCCGGACGAAGACATGGTGGTCGATGTGATGGGATTGGATCAAAGCGTCCTGGCGACGAGGAACCTGCGCGTGCCGGAACCCTAGAGCGCCCGCTTCTCGTGCAACGCGCCTTGCCGGTCACCATGCCTTTCGTCTCCGGCTCGGTTGGAAACCGTCAAACCAAACCCGCTGGATTTTCTCCCAGGGAATGCCCGGTGATCTTTACGCGCGTGTCTCCACGCGTGTCTCGTGTCTCCAGTATTGTCTCCAGGACACCCATTGGTCAACTCCATATAACCCAGTTCGACTTGAGGACTGATTGAAGAAATTTGGAGCCGTTTCGGGGTCGATGGTCAGTGGAACTTTTTCGCGGGCACGGGCAACGCTGCCCATTCGAGCATGAAATCGGAGGCGCTCCGGGCTACGCGGCCTTGCCCGTCCTGTTCCTTCCCCGAGCCGCCAGCTTGTCCAGGCCATTGAACATCGTGATCGCTTCCTTTTGAATCTCCAGCGCCAGCGTTCGCCATTGCGCCTTGTTCAGTTTCAAGTCCGACAAAGCGGGCGGCGCCTCCGGCGGGATGAATCCCGTCTTGTCCGCGCGCGCAATCCGGCCCGTCCAATCCACCAACTCAATGTAGTCCCGCAGTCCGATCGGCAACGC
>JANQSV010000040.1 GCA_028279115.1 Pseudomonadales bacterium | reverse complement strand
TTGCGCCCCTTGCCAATGGAGGCCGGCCATTGCCCGCGGGACGCGTCTGGCCACGAACCAAGAGGTGAACGCTGATGCGGCATGAAACGCATGACGCGACACTTGGCATGATTACCGCAGGCATAGTGGGCGCCACCGGCTACACCGGCGTGGAGTTGATGCGCCTGTTGGCGGGCCACGCCCGAGTCGAAGTGAAACTGGCAACTTCGCGCGAACTCGCTGGGACCGCCGTCGCGAAACATTTCCCCAATCTGCGCGGCCGCTTCGACCTCGATTTCAGCGCGCCGGATCGGGCGGCGCTGGGCGGGTGCGACGTGGTTTTCTTCGCCACCCCCCATGCGGTCGCCATGAAATCCGCCGCCCGGGTTCTCGCCGGCGGCGCCAGGGTGATCGACCTCTCGGCGGATTTCCGCATTCGCGATATCGGCTGCTGGGAGCAATGGTACGGAACCGCTCATGAATGCCCGGAACTCGTGAGCGAGGCGGTATACGGACTTCCCGAAACCAATCGCGAACGTATTCGCGAAGCGCGCCTGGTAGCGGTTCCCGGTTGCTATCCGACGGCGATCCAGCTCGCCTTGCTGCCCTTGCTGGAAAATCGCCTCGTGGACGAAACGCGGCTGATCGCCGATGCGAAATCCGGCGTCAGCGGGGCGGGCCGCAAGGCCGCGGCCGAATATCTGCTTTGCGAAGCGTCCGAATCGATCAGCGCCTATGCCGTGACGGGACATCGGCACCACCCCGAAATCGTCCAGGGACTGGAAACGGCGGCGGGCGGGCCGGTAAACTTGACTTTCGTGCCGCATCTGACGCCGATGATCCGGGGCATTCTCGCCACCTGTTACGCTCCGGCGCGCGACCCCGGCGCCTGCGGCGCCGACCTGCTGCGGTCCGCGTTCGAGCGGCGTTACGCCGGCGAACCTTTCGTGCAGGTGTTGCCCCGGGGCGAACTGCCGGCGACCCGTGAAGTCCGCGGTTCAAACGTCTGCGAAATCGCCGTACACTACAACGAAAGTACGTCGACGGCGATAGTTCTGGCGGCGGAGGATAATCTGGTCAAGGGAGCGGCCGGTCAGGCGGTGCAATGTATGAACATTGCTTTCGGCTGGAATGAATCCGAGGGTCTGGAGGGAATCGGACTTTTGCCCTGATTTGTCCGCGTCCGCCCTCGACAGTGGCGGCGACCGCGATTGCAAGTTGTTTTATTGTTGGAGAGGATACGCATGTTGAACAAGAAGCCGGGAGGCGCCATGACCACTGATAGTACGAAAGACCACACCCTGATTTCCGGTTCCACAACGGTGAACGGAGATATACATTTCGAAGGCGAACTCATTATCGAAGGGCGCGTTGTCGGCAAGGTGCTGGCGGAGGAAGGCTCGGAAGCGCAATTGCGGGTCGCCGAAAGCGGTTCGATCGAAGGCGACGTGGAAGTTCCGCTCGTGGTCATCAACGGCAACGTAAACGGCAATGTGCGGGCGTCCAAGCACATCGAACTGGCCGCGCAAGGCCTGGTCAACGGCAACGTGGTCTACAATCTCATCGAGATGGTCATGGGTTCGGCGGTGAACGGCAGTCTGACCCGCATGGACCGGGAAGAGCCGGAAATCGCCTTGCTTGAACTCGACAAGGAAGAAGACTCCGGCGCCGCGTAGGCATGACCTCCGTCATTCTGCGCGCAACGAAGCGGAGGCGCGGAATCTTTTGGGGAATTCTGCGAGGTTTTTCATGCCATCCATGGCGCGGATTTGTTGGCTGCGCCGACCGGGCCTCACCCTCGCACGCCCGCTAAACCTCCCGCCACCAGACGGGGACTCACGTCTTGCAAGTTGTTCAAGGCCTCTTGCCCTCCGTCATTCCGTGCGCAACGAAGCGGAGGCGCGGAATCTGTTTGGGCGCGGGGTATCGGTTACAATACACCAATTGTGTTGGCGCCCGTCACGCGGAGTTAAACAGAGATGTCCGTAGTTCAGTCTCAGGATCCCGTGGTCATGCACTTCACCGATCAGGCGGCGGAGAAAGTGCATCGGCTGATTGCGGAAGAGGGTAACGACAATCTGAAATTGCGCGTATTCGTCACCGGCGGCGGCTGCTCCGGTTTTCAATACGGCTTTACCTTCGACGAGGAAGTGGCCGAGGACGATACGGTGATACGGAATGGGGGAGCGAGCCTGCTTGTCGATCCCCTGAGCTTTCAATACCTCGTCGGCGCCAAGGTCGATTACGTTGAAGGGCTTGAAGGCTCGCGCTTCGTCGTCGACAATCCCATGGCCACTACCACCTGCGGCTGCGGAGCGTCGTTCTCGATCTAGCATCTGCCGCGAGGCGGTCAGTCGGCGCTGACTCCGGCGCTTTTCCCGACCAGTTCCCGATTGAGCGCATCGAATTGCGCCAACAGGTTTTCCGTGTGGCTTCTGAAACGATCCATCTCGTCGGCGGCGATGCCGGGCGCCGATGGCAACAGTTCGTTGGCGCGGGCCGGATTGCGGGGCACACCGTCCTTCAGCACTTCGTAATGCAGATGCGGACCGGTCGCGCTGCCGGTCGAGCCCACATAGCCGATCACATCGCCCTGGCGAACCCCGACTCCCGGTTTCATGCCGTCCTCGAACCGCGACAGATGGGCGTAACGGGTCTCGAAACCGCCAGGGTGGGCGACGATGACGATATTGCCGTATGAGCCGAAGCGGGAGGCGCGGATTATGTTGCCGTCGCTGGTGACCCGAACCGGCGTGCCCGTGGGCGCGGCATAGTCGGTGCCCTCGTGCGGGCGAATCGTGTTGAGAATGGGATGCAGGCGTTTCGGATTGAAATGTGAACTGATGCGGAACACATCGAGCGGATTCCGTGTCATACCGGTTCGCATGCTGTTGCCATCTGGACTGTAGTAGCCTGTCCGACCGTCCGCATTCTCGTAGCGCACCGCCAGATGTTCCTTGCCGCGATTCACGGGGCGCGCCACGAGCATGTCGCCTTCGCCAACGTATTCGTCGTCGAGGAATTGCTGTTCATAGAAAATCGTGAACTGGTCGCCGGGCTGGGTGTCGAGCATGAAATCTATCTTGCCGCCGAAAATGTCGACCATGCGCATGCTTTGCGTCGGCGGCACCTGCTCCCGCTCCGCCGCCGCCAGCAGGCTGCTGTAAACCGTACCGCCCTTGATGTCCGTTTCAATGCGGGGTGTGTGCTTGATTGATTCGATGCCGAATTCCCGCCCATCGCGCTTGAAAGCGAGTTCCCGCAGCGGCGACCGTATCAGCCGGAACTCGTCAAGGCCTCCGGCATCGTCAAACCTGAAGCCGAGTTTGTAACCTTCCTTCATAGCGTTCAGAATCTTCGCTTCCTCGCCGCTGCGCAAGAGCCGCGCGAGGTCCGCCGGGTCGAGTTCCAGCTCAACGAACAATTCGCTCAAGGTATCGCCGTAGCTGACTTCGACGAATTGCCAGCCTGAAGATTGCCGCAGCAAGGGCGGAAATTCGGGCTCCGCCTCGGGTTCAGGCGGCTGTGCGGATTCAATTACGGGAATTTCCGGCAATGCCGGCAGATCGGCGACGATCCCGTGAGCGGAAACCAGTGGAAAGGGCTCGGATTCGACCGGCGCTTGCAGCAAGCTTGTGACGAACAGACCGATCACACCGAACGGAACCAGCGCCACCGTAACGTTTCGGCCATCCCTTTGCGGGTGGCGTTGCATGGATGAAAAGCTGATGGCGATTCCTCCATTGCGCCGGTTCCTGCCGGCGGTCCTTGCGCCAAAGCGCCAAAGATTACACTTTTTTTGCAGCCGTTTCACCCGCTCCCGCCGCCAAATGCGCCGCCGACTATAGTAAGATCGGCACCGCCATGGCGCATGCAACCATAATCGCAGATCTCGAATCGAGAAATCTCATCGCCCAACTCGCGGGCGGGGACGAGCTCGTGCGGCATCTCGCGGACGGCAAGCGCACGGTTTATTGCGGCTTCGATCCCACGGCGGAGAGCCTGCATATCGGCAATCTCCTGCCATTGCTCGCGCTGCGGCGCTTCCAGCTCGCCGGGCACAGGCCGATCGCTCTCGTCGGCGGCGCCACCGGCCTGATCGGCGACCCCAGTTTCAAGGACTCCGAGCGCAAGCTCAATTCAGTGGAAGTCATAGCCGATTGGGTCGAGCGGATCAAACCGCAACTCGCCCGCTTTCTCGATTTCGACTGCGGGGCCAATTCGGCGCTGCTCGTCAACAATCTGGAATGGACCCGGGATTACGACATGCTCGGCTTCCTGCGCGACGTCGGCAAGCATTTCTCGGTCAACAACATGATCCAGAAGGAATCGGTGCGGCAGCGGATCGAACGCGACGGCGAGGGGATTTCCTATACCGAATTCAGTTACATGATCCTGCAATCCTTCGACTTTTCGGAATTGCGCAAGCGCTACGATTGCACGATACAGGTCGGCGGCAGCGATCAATGGGGCAATATCACCGGCGGCATCGATCTGACCCGGCGCCTGCACCAGCAGCAGGTCTATGGCGTGACTTTCCCGCTCGTCACCAAGTCCGACGGCTCAAAGTTCGGCAAGACCGAAGCGGGCACGATCTGGCTCGATCCCGCCAAGACTTCGCCTTATGCCTTCTACCAGTTCTGGCTCAATGCCGCCGACGCGGACGTATACGATTTCCTGCGCTATTTCACCTTCCTGGCGCCCGCGAAGATCGAGCGGATCGAGCGCGCCGACGCCGCCTCGCAAGCCCGGCCCGCGGCCCAGGGCGTGCTGGCGCGGGAGGTAACCCGGCTCGTGCATGGCGAGCAGGGCCTGGCCGCGGCGGAAAGAATCACCGGGGCGCTGTTCTCGGGCGAAGTTTCCGGGCTGGGAGAAGATGACCTGCGGCAACTGGAACAGGACGGCCTGCCTTGCACCGAAATCGCGCCGGAAACCGCTTTGCTTGACGTGCTCGTGGAATGCGGCCTGGCGCGTTCGCGGCGCATCGCCCGGGACCTGGTGGCCAGCGGCGCCGTCTCTGCGAACAACACCGTTCAAGACGTCGGCGACGATCCGCTAGACCCACAACTCGCGCTACATGAAAGATATTTCGTCATCAGACGAGGCAAAAAGAACTTCCACCTGGCCAAACTGGTCTGAATCAAGTTCCTGTAATTCACCGGTTTCGTCCATAGATATCTATTATGGATGACTTTTCCGGGGTTGTGAAAATCCGGGAAAAACGCTTTCGAAACAGAAGGTTAGGGGCAGATCAACTCCCGATAACTGGAATTATCAGGAGTAGAATGGGCGTCCTGACCCACCAAGATAAAGAGAAGAAAACATGAGCGTTGTCAGAAGGACAGGCGACATGGATCAACTATTGGCAGGTTTCGGCGTGGCGAACGGCGACATTCAGGCGTTGCGCGCCACGCGAGGCGCGTGGAGCGAGAACACGAAACGCGCGCTACGGTCAGACTTGGAGATTTTCGGAAACTGGTGCGTCGGGAACGGATTGCAGGTATTGCCTGCGAAGGCAGAGACCGTGGCCCGTTTTGTCGATTCCGTCGCACACAATAGAGCGCCAGCTACGTTGAAGCGCTATGTGTCGAACATCGGCGCCCTGCACAAAGCAGCCGGTTATGCGAAACCAAGCGATGCGGCGGTCGTGAGGCTCGCTCTGCAATACATGCAACGGCACAAGGACTGCCGCCAGCGGCAAGCGCTGGGACGTCCGCGCCGTGTCGCTGTAAAGTCGGTCAATTCCGGGCACAAGGACTGCCGCCAGCGGCAAGCGCTGGGACTGACCTGGGAAATGCGCGACCGGATGATCGCGGCCACGGGCGGTCGGCTGCCCGACTTGCGTGACCGAGCCTTGCTGGCGGTGATGTGCGACGCCATGCTGCGAGTGCGGAACTGGTTGCGCTGGAAGTATCCGATTTATCGGAACCGAAAGACGGCGGAGCGACGCTGCTGGTGCGCCGAAGCAAAACCGATCAGACCGGTGAAGGCGCGGAAGTGTATCTCACTCCGAATACGTTGAAACTGTTGCGGGAATGGCTCGAACAGGCCCGAATCCGAAGCGGTCGGATTTTCCGTTCGATTCGCCCCAATGGCTTGTTGGGCCGAAGCCTGGATGTCAGACAGGTATCGCGCATTTTCAAGAAAATGGCGCGCCAAGCGGGATTCGACAAGGAGGTCGTAGACTGTCTTTCGGCGCACAGCGCACGGATCGGCGCGACGCAGGACTGATCGCTTCGGATTTCGGACTGGCGGCAGTGATGCGGGCGGGGCGCTGGAAAACCGCGTCCATGGTGCTCCGCTACGGCGAGCGCTTGCTGGCTCAGCGCGGTGG
>JANQSV010000038.1 GCA_028279115.1 Pseudomonadales bacterium | reverse complement strand
GCCGAATCGGTGCGCGCCGGCTATCGCGGCATGGCGCAGGATCTCGCCATCAGCTTCCGCAAACTCGAAGTTCCGCTTGAAGAGATCGCGGTTCCAACGGAAATCTGGCATGGCTGCGCCGACCGGCTCACCTTGAGCGCGGATTGCGAGTATCTTGCCGCCCGTCTGCCGCGGGCGCGTTTGTATCGCATCTCCCAGCGGGGCCACTTCTTTTTCATTCACCACATGGACCAGATCTTCGGCAGTCTGCGCCGCAATTCGCGCAAGTCCGAAATGCTGCTGAATTGAACGGCCCCCATTGATATGGGAGAATCCGCCTTCCCCGCGAGCGCCGGGTCGCGCTCTCGCCCGTTGCCGGTCGGCAGAGAAAAGTATTATGCAAGTTGAACTTAGCAGTTCCGAGGGACTCGAAAGAAAACTGACCATCGCGGTGCCCGCCGCCGAAGTGGACGCGAGCGTGGCCGAACGCCTGCGGGAAACCGTCAAAAACATCAAATTGAACGGATTCCGCAAGGGCAGGGTGCCTTTGAGTCTCGTGAAGAAACGTTTCGGCCCGGGCATCAGGCAGGAAGTCGTCGGCGAGCTGATGAACAAGAGTTATATGGAAGCGATCGAGCGGGAAGGACTGCGTCCGGCCGGTCGGCCGAAACTGGAACTGACCGAACTGGACGAAGGCAGGGATCTGCAATTCGCCGCGGTTTTCGAAGTCATGCCGGAAATCGAGTTGCCCGATTTTTCGCGTATAAAGATCGAAAGCCTGACGGCGGAAGTAACCGGCGAAGACATTGCCAATATGATCGAAACCTTGCGCAAGCAGCGGCAGACCTGGGAGCGGGTGGAGCGCGCGGTCGCCGCCGACGATCTGGTGTTTATCGATTACACCGGGCGCGTGGACGGCGAGGAATTCGAGGGCGGCAAGGCCGAAAACAGGGGTGTGCTGATCGGTTCGGAACACATGATTCCCGGCTTCGAAGAGTCGCTCAAGGGTCGGCGACCGGGCGATGAATTCACGTGCGAATTGAAGTTTCCCGCCGAATACCATCAGGAAGACCTCGCCGGCAAGGATGTGGAATTCGAGATCAGGCTCAATCTCGTCAGTGAAGCGCGATTGCCCGAAGTCGACGATGAGTTCTACCAGAGCTTCGGTGTCGAAGAAGGCGGAGAAGAGGCTTTCCGCGAGGAAATCGTCCGCAATATGGAACGCGAGTTGAAAGCCGCCCGCCGCAACAAGTTGAAAGGGAAAATCACCGAAGCGGTGGTCAAGCGCGCGAATATCGCCGTGCCCGAAACGATGATGAGCGAAGAAATCGCGCGCTTGCGCGCCCAGGCCGCGGAAAGCATGGGCGACGCCGGCGAGAACATGCCTGAATTGCCGGATGACCTGCTGCGGGATCAGGCGCGGCGCCGGATTGTCATGGGGCTGGTGCTGACCGAAATCATCAAGACCAACGAAATGAAGGCGGATGCCGCAAAGGTGCGGAAAGCCATCGAGGAACTCGCCTCGACCTACGAATCACCGGAGGAAGTCGTGCGGTGGTACTATGGCAACGAGGAGCAATTGTCGGCCATCGAAGCTTCCGTGCTTGAAGATCAGGTATTCGACTATATATCCGAGCAGGCGAAGTTGACCGAAAAAACGGTTACCTATCAGGAAGCGATTCGAGGCTGACGCACAATGACCCGTAATCAATCCGCTCCACAATCGGCGCTCGTTCCCATCGTGGTGGAACAGACATCACTGGGAGAGCGCTCATACGACATCTATTCGAGATTGCTCAAGGATCGCGTGATTTTCCTGACCGGTCCGGTCGAGGACCATATGGCGAACCTGATCGTGGCGCAGATGCTCTTTCTCGAGTCCGACAACCCCGACAAGGATATCCACCTGTACATCAACTCTCCCGGCGGTTCCGTGAGCGCGGGTTTGTCGATTTACGACACCATGCAGTTCATTCAGCCCGAAGTCAGCACAATGTGCGTCGGACACGCCGCGAGCATGGGGGCGGTGCTGTTGGCCGGGGGCGCTCCGGGCAAACGTTTCGTGCTGCCGCATTCGCGCATCATGATCCATCAACCGAGCGGCGGCGCCCAGGGGCAGGCCTCCGACATCGAAATTCAAGCCAACGAGATCGTCCGAATCAGGAAAATTCTCAACGACCTGCTCGCGCGCCATACCGGCCAGGACGTGGAAATCATCGCCCGGGACACCGAACGGGACAATTTCATGAACGCGCAACAGGCTCTCGAATACGGTCTGGTTGATAAAGTAATCGAAACACGGGTAGATAATAAGTCTATCGGCAAATCAAAGGACTGATGCGCGCGCATTCCCGACGCGTGTATCATATTTCAGGAAACGACAGATCGTCTGACAATGTCGAACAATCGATATAACAAGGGAAGCGGCGGCGGAGAGTTGCTCAATTGCTCTTTCTGCGGCAAATCCCAGCACGAGGTCCGCAAACTCATCGCGGGGCCGTCGGTTTACGTTTGCAACGAATGCGTCGATCTTTGCAACGATATCATTCGCGAAGAGAGCGGCGTTCAGGAAGCCGCCACGGGTGGCCGCAAACTACCGATTCCGGAAGAGATCAAGCGTACGCTCGATGAATACGTCATCGGGCAGGACAATGCGAAAAAAGTACTCGCGGTGGCGGTATACAACCACTACAAGAGGCTCCGTTCCGACCGCCGCGGCTCCGACGTGGAACTCGGCAAAAGCAATATTCTGATGATCGGCCCCACCGGCACGGGCAAGACGCTGCTGGCGGAAACGCTGGCGCGCCTGCTTGAGGTGCCGTTCACGATCGCCGACGCCACAACCTTGACCGAGGCCGGCTATGTCGGCGAAGACGTTGAGAACATCATCCAGAAACTGCTGCAAAAGTGCGACTACGATGTCGACAAGGCCCAGATCGGCATCGTTTACATTGATGAAATTGACAAGCTCTCGCGCAAATCAGACAATCCTTCGATTACCCGGGACGTCTCCGGGGAAGGCGTGCAACAGGCCTTGCTCAAGTTGATCGAAGGCACGGTTGCCTCGGTCCCTCCCCAGGGAGGCCGCAAGCATCCGCAACAGGAATTCCTGCAGGTCGATACCTCGAACATCCTGTTCGTCTGCGGCGGCGCCTTCGCCGGTCTCGACAAGATCATTCGCGCGCGTTCGGACCGGGCGGGAATCGGCTTCACCGCCGAAGTGCAATCCGCCGGCAACAAGAAACAGGTCGGCGAGACCCTGCGCGATGTCGAACCGGAAGATCTGATCAAGTACGGCCTGATTCCGGAGTTCGTCGGCAGACTGCCGATGATCGCGACACTCGATGAACTCGACCTCGAAGCCCTGATGAGAATCATCCGCGAACCCAGAAACTCCCTGATCAGGCAGTACGAGAAACTGTTCGAGATGGATTCGGTCGAAATCCAGTTCCGGGACGACGCTCTCGGCGCCATCGCGGAAAAAGCCCAGGAGCGCAAGACCGGCGCGAGAGGGTTGCGCTCGATCATGGAGTCGGTGTTGCTTGACACCATGTATCGAATTCCATCGCTGGAAAATGTCGGCAAGGTGATTATCGACGCCGCGGTAATCCGGGGCGAATCGGAACCTTTGCTGATGTACGAAAACATCAAGCAAAGCGGAGTTTCCACGGCGGAGTAGCCGAACCGGGATTCCGCGGTATTTGTTATGACTGATGGCCCTTTAGCAGAAGAATCCGCCAGCCTGCCATTGCTCCCTTTGCGGGACGTGGTCGTTTATCCGCAAATCGTGCAGCCGCTGTTCGTGGGTCGTCCGCGTTCGCAGCGCGGCCTCGAAGTGGCCATGGCCACCGACAAGCAGATACTGCTCGTGGCGCAGCGGGATCCGTCGGAAGACGATCCCGGCATGGAAGACCTGTTCGAAGTGGGCACCGTGGCCGCAATTCTCCAGCTGGTGCGGCTGCCGGACGGCACGGTCAAGTTGCTCGTTGAAGGTCTGCAGCGGGCGCGCCTGACAAAGGTGCTGCTCGAAGGCGACCATTACCGGGCCGAATGCGGGATTCTCCCGTCCGAAGGGGTGCCGGAAGAGGAAGCGCAACTGCTCGTGCGCTCGCTGCTGGCGCAATTCGATCAATATCTGCAATTGAGCAAGAAGATTCCTCCGGAAGTGATGACGTCGATTTCCAGCATCGAGGATCCCGGCCGGCTGGTCGACACGATCATCTCCCATCTGTCCCTGAAGCTGCCGCAGAAACAGGAGTTGCTCGAACAGTCCGACGTCAGCGCCCGCATCGAGTTCATGATGGGCCTGATCGAACACGAAATCGATCTGCTGCAAGTGGAAAAGCGCATTCGCGGCCGCGTCAAGAAACAGATGGAAAAGAGTCAGCGCGAGTACTATCTGAATGAGCAGATGAAAGCCATCCAGAAGGAAATGGGCGAGCTCGAAAACGTTCCCAACGAAGCGGATGAACTGAAGAAGAAGATCGAGGATTCGGGCATGCCGAAGGAGGCAAGGGACAAGGCGCTCGCGGAATGGAAAAAGCTGAAGATGATGTCGCCCATGTCGTCCGAGGCCTCGGTGGTGCGAACGTATCTCGACTGGATGACTTCCATGCCCTGGAAGAAGCGCAGCCGGGTAAGACTCGATCTGAACAAGGCCGAGGAAATCCTCGAAGCCGATCATTACGGACTGGAGGAAGTGAAGGAGCGCGTGCTCGAATATCTCGCGGTGCAGAAGCGGGTGAAAAAGCTCAAGGGGCCGATTCTCTGCCTGACGGGTCCGCCGGGCGTCGGCAAGACTTCGCTGGGAGAATCCATCGCCAGGGCGACCAACCGCAAATTCGTCCGCATGGCGCTTGGCGGGGTTCGCGACGAAGCGGAGATTCGCGGCCACCGCCGCACCTATATCGGTTCGCTGCCGGGCAAGCTGTTGCAGAAACTGGCCAAGGCGGGAGTGCGCAATCCGCTGTTCCTGCTCGACGAGGTCGACAAGATGGGCATGGACATCCGCGGCGACCCCGCCTCGGCCCTGCTCGAAGTGTTGGACCCGGAGCAGAACCACAGTTTCAGCGATCATTATCTTGAGGTCGACTACGACTTGTCAGACGTGTTGTTCATCTGCACCTCGAACACCATGGACATTCCCGACGCATTGCTCGACCGCATGGAGGTCATCCGCCTGCCCGGATATACCGAGGAGGAGAAGATCGGCATCGCGGAACGCTATCTCGTGCCCAAGCAGAAAAGCGCCAACGGCCTCGGCGATGGCGAGGTCGAAATCGGCAAGGATACGATTCGCAATCTGATCCGCTTCTACACGCGCGAGGCCGGCGTGCGCGGGCTGGAGCGGGAACTCGCGAAAATATGCCGCAAGCTCGTGAAGGACAATACGCTGAGCCGCAACAGCGAAACGACCGTGGTCAAGCCGAACATGCTCGACAAGTATTGCGGCGTGAGGAAATTCGATCAGAGCAAGGCGCTTGACGAAAATCGCATCGGCCAGGTAAATGGCCTGGCCTGGACCAAGGTCGGCGGAGAACTGCTGACCATTGAAGCAAGCGCGGTGGAAGGCAAAGGCAAGACGATCAAGACGGGTTCCCTCGGCGATGTCATGCAGGAGTCGATCCAGGCCGCGTTGACCGTGGTGCGTTCGCGCGCGGCGGCGCTGGGCGTGAGCGCCGATTTCCACGAAAAGTACGACATCCACATTCATGTGCCCGAAGGCGCCACGCCGAAAGACGGCCCCAGCGCCGGCGTGGGAATGTGCGTGGCGCTGGTTTCGGTGCTGACCACGATCCCGGTGCGGGCCGATGTCGCCATGACCGGAGAGATCACCTTGCGCGGCCAGGTGTTGCGCATCGGCGGACTGAAGGAGAAGTTGCTCGCCGCTCACCGGGCGAAGATCGAAACCGTCATCATTCCCGCCGAGAACGAGCGCGATCTGACCGAAATTCCCGACAACATCAAGTCCGAACTCGACATCGTGCCGGTGAACTGGATCGATGAGGTGCTCGAGGTGGCCCTGCAGCGTTTGCCGGCGCCACGGACCGAAGAAGCGCTGCCGCGCAAGGAAAAGGAAGGACA
>JANQSV010000035.1 GCA_028279115.1 Pseudomonadales bacterium | reverse complement strand
CTCCGCCGTGAAACGGCGTCTCTTCCTGGCCATGCCCGTGCCTCCTCTCGGCATTGGAGCACACCTTAGAGAACTGTCCAAAAAAGTGGGACCACCTCAACTATTCCCAAAGGTGCCCAACCTTGTATGTGCGAATTTCTCCAGCGACTGATGATTGCCCGGCTGGTTGCGAAGGCGTTTTCTCAACGCTTATCTTTCCGGACTGATGTCCTGCCGTCGTTGCCCTGTTAGGTGGTCAGGCAGTTTTTGCGCCTGTCCAGTCCTCGGGATCTACACCATACTTTTCAGCAATGCTGATCCAGCGCAGCACGTTGCGATTAATCATGAGCGCTTCGCGGTCGGATTACGGGTCGCGGTAGAACCAGCCTTTAGCGAGAATGGCCTGTATGTAGCGCAGTACGTCATGAACGGTGACGACCGTGATGCGGGCACACTTTTCGCCAAACTTTATTGGGCGGCAGACCGCTCAGTCTTCGGATTCCAGTTGGAGGTAGTGCTCGACTTCCCTGACCCTGGCGCCCGTCAGGGTGGCGGGCAATGAGTAGTTGCCCTCGTGACAGGCGTATTCGTATGGAATCTGGTCCGTCTTCGGCCAGATGAATTCACCGCTGTAGCTATCGGTGTAATCCGCGTCTTCGACGGTGAAGCTGTAGAGCAGGTTGCCTCCGTCCAGCGGGCTGAAGCGTTCAATTACGCGGCGTTCCGCGGGTTCAAGGGGACGATCGAGAAAGTTCACGGTCTCCACGACGAGCGTGTCTCCTTCCCACCGGCCGATGGAATCGCCGTCGAAGGTCGCGAGTACGGCGGGCGTATGCTCTTCGTCGCCGATGCGGACTATGCGCGCCCAATGCATCCATTCCACGTATAGCATCAGATAGTCTTCCGTCTGCACGATGGTCTTGAGGTTGTTGTATACCCGAGGCGTTATCGGAATTGTGGAAGCGGGGTGGAATATGCAACGAACCTGGACCTGAAGGGTCTCGGGACCGTCATACGGCCGATCGCCCGTTTCCAGCCACCATGCCCCGCCAAGATCTTCCCAGGCGAAACGGGGCGCGCCGGCCGCTTTCGCCTGGCCTTCAGGCGTCAGCGGAGGCAGTCGCCCATTCTCCGGATAGGTCAGGATCGATGTCCGATATTGCCCGTCGAGTGCGAAGGCATTGTCGCCCCGGTCGAACCAGAAATCGTTGTAGGATCCGATTGCGCCTCCCTGCTCGGGCGGCGCGCGATTGGGGTCGCCCGGCGCCGAGTCAGCCTCGCGGATGCCCATTTCCCGATCCCTCAGCGCTTGTACCTCTTCCTCATTCAGATACATGCGGTCGCCGAAGCGGGCGGGCCGCTGATACGGCGTCAATGTCGAAATGTCGTAGTTGCCGCTGAAATCGGGCTTGCCCGAGGGAGTTCGCGGATAGTCGTCCTGCGCCATGGCGAATCCCGCCGCGGTCACGAGAATCGACAGGGAAAGTACTGCCGGCAGTTTCCTGAACATAATTTTCACCACGTTCGAGTCAAACGATTGTTGGCCGTGCCTTACCCCTATTCTAATCGCTTGGGCCGGTCATTCCAGTGATGGATGCACATACCCGGCAGGCAATACCTGTTCATGATCGACCCGGATGCTCAGATATGTGATCTGTTCCTGGATATGGCGAAAACCATGGGGCACGCCCGCGGGAATGATGACGATGTCTCCCGCCGCCACGGCCTGAACCTGACCGTTGGTCACGGTGCGCCGGCCGCTCGGGCCGATCAGTTCCCTGACCGCCGCGACATCGGCGGGAAACTCGACGGGATCCGTTTCATCGCCGCCGGTCACCAGGATGCCCGAGCCGGATAGAATGTAATACACCTCGGTTACCCGATGATGCAATATCGCGGTCACTTCCTCGCCTTCGGTGCGCGCTCCCACGCGGCGCAGAATGCCTACGGCCACGTTGAGATCGTCGCCGATATCGACGGTCCTGATCTGCTGATCAATCGTTTCGCCGAGATTTTCGAAGACGGCCATGATCTCCGCGTAGGGGATATGCGTGGCGTTGTCCGGTTCCTGGGCCTGGATGCCGGCAATGAAGGCAAAAGGAATTGCCGCGATGACTGATTTCAGGGCTTTGCTTTTCATTCTTCCCACTCCGGTTGATCGTTGGCTTGTGTGCTACCATGCGCATCCCCGTATTGAACCTGACCCGAACATGACCCCGCAAGCAGTTTCCGCCCGCCCGGACCTGTTCCAACGGCTCAAGGAAATCGTCGGGCCCGCCGGCTATCGCGAAGGCGGCGATATCGAACCGAAGAATTTCGAGGATCTGATGCAGGATCGGGCCGTCCGCCCGCCCCTGTTGCTGCGCCCCGCTTCGACTGAAGAGGTTTCGGCGATTCTGGCTCTGTGCCACGCCGCGGGCCAGCCGGTTGCGCCCCAGGGCGGCATGACCGGTCTCGTCTCCGGCGCCGCGCCGCTTGAGAACGAGATCTGCCTGAGCCTCGAACGCATGAACAAGGTGGTCGAACTCGACCCGTACACCAGCACCATGACCGTAGAAGCCGGCGTGCCCCTGCAGGCGATCCAGGAACAGGCCGACGCCGAGGGCCTGCTGTTTCCGCTCGACCTCGGCGCCCGCGGCAGTTGCACGATCGGCGGCAACCTGTCGACCAACGCCGGCGGCAATCGCGTGATCCGCTACGGCATGACCCGCGAGCTTGTCGTGGGCCTCGAAGCGGTGCTCGCCGACGGCACGGTCATCGACAATCTGCGCAAGTTGCGCAAGAACAACACCGGCTACGACATCAAGCAATTGTTCATCGGCAGCGAAGGCACCCTGGGAATCATCACCCGGGCCGTGCTGAAACTATTTCCCCGGCCCGCCAGCCAGGCGGTCGCCATGTGCGGCATGGGCACGTTCCGGCAGGTCGCCGACCTGCTCGTTCACGCCCAGGCCCGGCTCGGCGCCAATCTGAGCGCCTTCGAGGTGCTCTGGCAAAACACGTATCGACTGGTCGGTGAACACGTGCCCCACGCCAGCGTGCCGCTGCCCGACAGTCACGCCTTTTACGTGCTGGCCGAAAGCATGGGCTCCGACGAGGCCACCGACAGCGAGTTGTTCCTCGACATGCTCGACGAAGCCAGCCGCAAGGACCTGATCGAAGAGGTCGTGGTCGCCGATACGCCCGGCAAGATCAAAAAGCTCTGGACCGTACGCGACGCCGCCGCCGAGGTCGCCCCGGGAGTCGGCTACCTGCATACCTATGACGTCAGCCTGAACGTCGCAGACATGGGCTATTTCGGCGAGGAAGTCGAACGCCGCCTGCGGGAAAAGTGGCCCGAGGCCATTCTCGGCCTGTTCGGCCATATCGGCGACGGCAATCTGCATATCATCATCAACGTCGGGCCGGAAACACGCGCCTTGCACCTGCAACTCGACGAAGTGATCTACGGCCTGATCCGCGAACTCAAGGGCTCGGTTTCGGCCGAACATGGCATCGGCATCATGAAACGGCCCTTTTTGCCGTACAGCCGGAGCAGTAACGAAATCGAACTGATGCGCAATCTGAAACAGGGCCTGGACCCGCGCGGGATCCTCAATCCGGGCCGGATTTTCACCTGAAACAGGAAACTCATCGGCAATGAACGAACTGAACGGAAAGACCGTCGTCATCGTCGGCGGCACCGCCGGCATCGGCCTGGCTGCAGCGAAAGCCGCGGCCGCGGCGGGAGCGAAAGTCTGGGCCGCAGGCCGCAGCGAAGCCCATCGCAACAAGGCCGTCGCAGCGGCGGCCGGGGCATTCGAAGTGCGCGAAGCGGACATTCATGACGCGCAAGCGCTCGAATCGCTGTTCCGCGAAGCCGGCCGCATCGACCACCTGGTTCTCTGCGCCATCGGCGGCGAGCGCACGCTCAAGCCCTTCCTGGAACAGACCGAAGAGCAATTCAAGGCCGCCTACGGCAAACTCTGGGGTTATGCCAAGGCGGTGCGGGTCGGCGCGCCCTTCCTGGCCGAAGACGGCTCGATCACACTGGTCAGCGGCTCGCCCGCGCGCAAGATCAAGCCGGGACAATCGGCGCTCAGTTGCGTCGGCGGCGCCGTCGAGAATCTCGCGCGTTGCCTGGCGGTTGAAATGGCGCCGATCCGCGTCAATATCGTATCTCCCGGCACCATCGACACGGCGATGTTCGACTGGATGGGCGACGCCAGGGAAGAACGACTCAAGGCCGTGACCGGAAGCCACCTGATCCAGCGCGCCGGCACGCCGGAAGAGGTGGCCGAAGGCGTTCTTTTCGTCATGAACAACCGCTTCGTCACCGGCACTACCGTCGATGTGGACGGCGGCCGCATTCTCAGTTGAGGGAAGCTCTGATCAAGTCAGAGCTTCCCTGCGGCACAGAGATGTGCCGCCGGATTCGATGGCGCAAGCCATTGAATCCGGGAGCAAAACAAAACCACGCTTTTGTTTTGCGATAATGAAAAATTCCATGGAGGGAATTTTTCGTCATATAAGCTAAATCGCAAACAGAACGTCGGAAACCATGAACAAGATGATCAAGGAAATCCCCGGCGCCGCCGAGGCACTCGACCCGGACATGCGCCTGCTCGACGCCATTGCCGCGCGGCGCTCGGTGCGCGGTTTTCTCGACCGGGAAGTACCGCCCGAGACGATGCGGCGCATCTTCGATATCGCCCGGCAGGCGCCGTCGAATTGCAATGTGCAGCCCTGGAAGGTCTATGTCGCTTCAGGCGCCCTGAAAGACCGCCTGCGGCAACAGATGTACGACAACACCGCCAATGGCGTGGCGCCGAACCCGGATTACGAATATCGCGGCGATTTCCGCGACGAGTATCGCGTACGGCAGGTGGAATGCGCCGTGGCCCTGTATTCGCAGATGGGCATCGGCAGAAAGGACCGTGAAGGCCGCATGCGCGCGGTATTGCGCAATTTCGAGTTCTTCGACGCACCCCATATCGCCTTCGTCGGCATGAACCCGGAGTTCGGCACCACAGTCGCGGTCGATGTGGGCATGTTCGCCCAGACCCTGATGCTGACCATGGTGGCGTTCGGGCTGCACAGTTGCCCCATGGGGACCATGCGCAACTATCCGGATCTGGTCAGGGAGGCTTTCGGCATCCAGGACGGCACGAAAATTCTGTTCGGCATCAGTTTCGGTTACGAAGATGCCGAAGTGCCAGCGAACGCCACCCGGACCACGCGCGCGCCCATTGCCGAGAACATCGTATTCCGCTCGGAATGAGCGCCGGAGTGCGACCATGGCGCTGAAACCCGTAATCCTGCTGCACGATCTCGACAATCGGATGGTGGACCGCTGGGCGCGGCTGATCGGCGAAAGCGGACGTTACGCGACCATCAACACCTATAACGAAACCCACGCCCGCGAGGCCATTCGCCAATACAACCGCGGCTTCGGCCTGCTCACCAACCGCCTGGCCTGCCTGATCACCGGCTGGAACAGCCATCGCCGTCCGGCGGAACAATTGCTGTTCCGTTTGCGGCGCGAAGAGCGCCGCAGTCCATTGCGCCGGCCGACGCCGGTCATCGTCATCACCGAAGACCATCGCCGGGATCTGAAAACCGAGGCGCTCGACCCGGAACACGGCTGCGCCAGCTCCTATCTCGACGCGGACGATTTCGCGAACACGCTGGTGGACCTGCTCGACCGCATCGTGTTTGATCAGGGTGCGGAAGAGCTCAACTCAATTGCGTTTGCAAAATTAAGAAGAGAGACGTAATCGAATTGGTTGCCAACTTCATGGAGATTCTGCGACTCCGCTTCGCTCCGCACGGAATGACGAATAAATAGGATCACTCGACCGGCGACGGAGTCGAAGCCAGCGGGTGTTGCTGTGACATTAAGTCGCATTTCAGAGATTGCGTTAATCTCGATGTATTGGCAATCTGGTCAATCGAATTCGCCAACAAGTAACCAGGGGGCAGTCATGTCCAGAACCATGCTACTTCGTACCGCATTGCTTGCCGCCGCGTTCGCGTTGCCGGCCGCCCAGGCCGCCGATCTCGACGCCATCGGCACCTACGACTTCCCGAGTTCCGCTTCGCCTGAAGCCCAAGAGTACTTTATCCAGGGCGTCGGATTCCTGCACAGCTTCGGCAGGACCCAGGCGCGCGAGGCGTTCATCAAGGCGCAGGAGCTCGACCCGGATTTCGCGCTGGCCTATTGGGGTGAAACCTTCACCTACCAGCATCCCTTTTTCGGCCCGGTGGACGAACGGCCCGGTCAAGCGCTGATGAAGCTTGGCCCGACCAGCGAAGAGCGGCTCGCCAAGGCGGCGACCGAACGCGAGAAGGGCTTCCTCAAGGCCGCGGAAGCCTACGCCCTGGCGCCAGGCGGCATGCCTGAACGCCGGCTCGCCTGGATGCAGGCGATGGCCGACTTGTACGAAAAGTTTCCCGACGATGACGAAGTGAAAGCCTTCTATACGGTTTCCATGTTGTCCGGCGCCACCGCTTCCGGCGACATGCGCGAGCGCATCAACATGCGCGCGGGTTCGCTGGCGCTCGAGTTGTTCAAGGACAACGACAATCATCCGGGCGCAGCGCATTACGTGATCCACTCCTTTGACGACCCGCTGCACGCCCCGCTCGCGCTCGAAGCCGCCCTCAAGTATGCGGATATCGCCCCCGCGGTCTCCCACGCGCGTCACATGCCGCCCCATATCTTCATCCAGCATGGCATGTGGGACCGCGTCGCGATGTGGAACGATTCGGCCTACCAGGCCGCGCGCGACCTGTGGAAGCAGGGTGATGAAGTCGGCGACCAGAATCATTCTTCCGACTGGGGCCAATACGGCGACCTGCAACTCGGCGACCTGGAGCGCTCGAAAATGTGGATCGAGCGGGCCGTGGAGACGCTGGGGGAAAATCCCGGAGACATGCGCTCCATCAACACGCTGAAAACCATGCAGGCGCGTCACATCATCGAATCCGAGCAATGGGAATTGCGCGAATTGAACGATGATCTGGCGGATTACGAGCTGCTTGCCCTCGGCCTGAGCGCCGCACACCTCGGTGAACTCGCTCTCGCTGAACAAGTTGCGGAGATGCTCGGGAACCGTGCTTCGGATCAACCGAATAACGCCAATTTGCAGGTCATGCACGCCGAAGTGGCGGCGCTGACCATGGCAAAGCACGCCCAGCGGCAACTCAATGAAGGACTCACCACCGACGGTCTGCCGCAACAGGAAAAAGCGATCGAATTGCTGAACCAGGCCGTGGCGCTGAAGGAGGCCCAACTGCCGCCGAGAGGCGCCGCCGAGCCGCTCAAGCCGATCCATGAACTCACTGGAGAAGTATTGCTCGCCCTGGGCCAGCCCAGGGACGCCGCCGAGCGATTCGAGCAGTCGCTGCTGCGCATGCCGAACCGGCCACTGTCGCTGATCGGCGCCGCCCGGGCCTATGCCGCCATGAACGAAGACGCCAAGGCCAGCGAGAAGTATCAGGCCTATCTGGCGATCCGGGGAGACGATTCGCACCCCTCCGTTCGCGAAGCCAGGCAACAAGTGGGTGAGTGACCAGAATTCCCAAAGAGATTCTGCGACTGCGCTTCGCTTGCGCAGAATGACGGGTGAAGGCAAGCGTTTGCGAAGCGCGGCTTCGCGCGCAGCCTGAACGACTTGCCATGGATGGCAAGGCTGGGGCCAATCGAAGCCCGAAACGTTGCGCCACGGATGGCATGTACTATCTGCCAGAATCCCTGAATGGAGGACTAGCAGGACATGACCGAAACGCAATGGGAAAAGGCCGCCGGCAATGGCCTGCTTAACCGCCGGCACTTGCTGCAACTCGGCCTGACCGGCCTCGGCGCCGCCGGCGCGAATGCCGCCTTCGGCCAGGAGGCGGGATCTGTGCTGCAGGTAC
>JANQSV010000027.1 GCA_028279115.1 Pseudomonadales bacterium | reverse complement strand
GTGTATCCGGCCGGAAGCATAAAGGAAGCGCGAGCAGGATTCTAGCGACAGCGGGACGGATGTCGTGGATAATGCGTCCGAAACGGAAATGGCGGGGACTGGCGATGAACTGGAAAATTCTCGGCTCCGAGGCGGTGGGCACTTATGCGCTGGTATTCACCGGATGCGGCGCGGTGGTGACGAACGATCTCTTCGACGTCGGCTTCGGCGCACTCGGCATCAATCTCGTTTTCGGTATGGTGGTCATGGCGGTAGTGTACTCGTTGGGCAACGTCTCCGGCGCCCATATCAATCCCGCGGTGAGCATTGCCTTTTGCGCTTCGGGCCGACTCGAGCGCAGCCTGCTTGCGCCCTATATCGCCGCCCAGTGCCTCGGCGCAACAGCCGCCGCCTTCACCTTGCGGCTGCTGTTTCCGGATCATTCCGGCTATGGCATGACGGCGACCGTGATCGACGTGCCGCGCACATTCCTGTTCGAGGTATTGCTGACCTTCGGATTGATGTTCGTAATCTTCAACGTGCTGAGCGGAAATGGGGCGAAGAAAGTCATGGCGGGGCTCGTGATCGGCGCCGCGGTGACTCTGCTCAGCATGTTCGGCGGCGGCGTCACCGGCGCCTCGATGAATCCCGCCCGTTCGATCGGACCGGCGCTGGCGGCGGAGAACCTCGAATTGCTCTGGCTGTATCTCACCGCTCCGCCCATCGGAGCGCTGCTGGCCTGGCCGGCAGCGCGCTGGTTGCAGGGTGACGATTTTCTCGCTGATTAATCCCTGGATTCCGACAGGATCCTGCGAATTGCGTTTGCGGTGAACCCGGCGCGAAACTCGACCATCTTCCTGCCAAGTTCGACGGTTTCTTCCATGGGAACGATGGAAACCCCGTTGATGGACGCAAGGCCGGCATCGACCCGCTGGGCGAATCGAACCTGTTCAGGATCCGTTACCATCATCATCGCGGTAACCCAGATGTCGTCGTGATACCCGCCATGTATTGATTCGGCGACGCCAAGTTCCCGTTCCGTGAACCGCTCCGTTTCTTCCCAGCCCGGATCGTAGAACTCCCCGACGAAGTGAATTCGCGTATTCCCGTCTTCCCATTGCGCCGTCAATGCCGCCGCGACGTTGGCCATGCCGCGCTGGTTTCCGCCACTGTCCCCGATCAGGACGATGTCGCGAAAACCGGATTGTCTCAGGCTGAGCGCAATGTCGGTCAATAGAGCCTCGTAGGTCGCCGCCGTCAGACTGATGCTGCCGGGAAATTTCATCGCGCCGCTCGGCGGATCGATGTTCCCTTGCGGCACGAATTTCACAACCGGCGCGCAAAGAGCGTTGCCCAGTTTTTCCGCAATGGCTGGACAAATTGCTTCAAGTATCAGGTTGTGCTTGCCCGTTGCCAGATATGGCCCGTTTTCTTCAATGCCGCCCGTCGACAGGATGACTGTTGTTGCGCCATCGGCAATCAGATCCCGAATTTCCATGAACGTCAGCTCTTCCATCCAGTAAGAGTGACCCGCGGCAATGGGACGATCGGCCGCCAACAATTCTTCGTCGGTAAATCCAGCCTGTCCCGAAACATGCGGAGAATGCGCAACGACAAGACTCGTCGCCAAAACAAAAATCCCTCTCTTGAGATTCCCGAACTGACTGTACTCTTTCAATTGTCCGCCCTCCGCTCAATGGCTCCGCAACGCTAACACAGAAACCCGAAAAAATGACGAGCTATTTTCGGGTTCTGCACAATGTGAGTCGCCGTCTGGTGGCGTTGGGTGCAGCGGGCGTGCGAGGCATGGATGCCGAGCCCGAAGCCTACATGGATGTATTTACGGCGTCCGCTGCACCCAACGCCACCAGGCGGCGACGGATCGGAGCCACGACTGGACTTAACCGGTCGATGCCGTTGTAATGGCGGCCATTGCATCGAGTAGCCGATTTGACATTTTCCTTGCGCCAAATTGCCATTCTGGCCGTACTTGCGATAGCTGTCCTGACGTCCGTCCTGCTGCGTTCCGATTCGAACGATGAAGACGGGCCGATCGCCATCGTGGACATTAGCGGTAATGAACTGCTGGCGCGGGGCGAATACCTGGCGATAGCCGGCAATTGCGCGAGTTGCCACACCACGGCCACGGGCGAATTCATGGCCGGCGGCGTAGCGTTCGAAACGCCGTTCGGCACACTGTATTCAACCAATATCACTCCCGATGCCGACACCGGAATCGGCAACTGGAGCGAGCGGGATTTTCTGAATGCCATGCGGCATGGCGTCCGGCCCGACAACGAGCATTTGTACCCCGCCTTTCCCTACACGGCATATACCCGGATTTCGAACGAAGACATTGCGGCAATCTATGCCTACATCCAGAGTATTCCGCCGGTAAATCAAAGCGCGCCGGAAAACGAGCTGTCGTTCCCGTTCAATATCCGGCCACTGATGGCCTTCTGGAAAGCGATCTTTTTCGAACAGGGCGTACTCGAACCCAGATCCGAAGAATGGAATCGCGGCGCCTACCTCGTAGAAGGATTGGCGCATTGCAGCGCCTGCCACAGCCCGCGAAACGGCTTTGGAGCGGAAATAAAAGAGTTGCACATGAGTGGCGGCGAATACCTGGATCGCGTCAGAACCGGAGAACACCGGCCCTGGTCCGCGCCCAATCTTACCTCGACGGAACGTGGTCTCGGATTGTGGACGCAACAGGAACTCGAGGACTACCTGAAAACGGCGCGAAACGATTTCCTCGAATCGTTCGGGCCGATGAACCAGGTCATCATGAACAGCACCCGATTTCTGTCGGACAGCGATATCAACGCCATGGCGGTTTACCTCAAGAGCCTGCCCCCCATCGACGAGGCTCTTGTGAGACCCGGCGCCGAGGCGCCGGACCCGCAACTCATGGGCCGCGGCCGGAGCGTCTACAATCTCCATTGCGGCACCTGCCATCTTCCCGCCGGCGAGGGCGACCCCGAGATGGCGCCGCGACTCAACGCCGGCAGCCTGGTCGTGCAGTCCCCGAATCCGGCTTCCATGATCAACGCCATCCTGTACGGACCCGAGACTCCGGGTCACCCGCTGCCGCCAAGATGGCGGGAACCCATGGAAGAGTTCCAATACCTCCTCGACGACGAAGAAATATCGGCCGTCGCCACCTACATCCGCAACTCCTGGGACAATTCAGCGGGCGCCGTGACCCCCGAGCAGGTGGCGCGCCAACGCTAGCGGTCAACACCCAGCAATTCTTGCTGTTCCGAAGCATGGATTCTGCGACTCCGCTTCGCTACGCGCAGAATGACGAAGTGGGGGCGCTTCGCTACGCGCAGAATGACGGAGGGTTGGTTCCGCACCATGTGAGTCG
Source organism: Pseudomonadales bacterium (assembly GCA_028279115.1). Taxonomy (GTDB): domain Bacteria; phylum Pseudomonadota; class Gammaproteobacteria; order Pseudomonadales; family Pseudohongiellaceae; genus UBA9145. The sequence continues at coordinate 4,183 of JANQSV010000027.1, read as the reverse complement.
CCGCCGGCTGGCGCGGAGTTTAGCGGGCGTCCCCGACATGGGTGAGGTCCGGTCGGCGCAGCCGAAAAAAGCATCGCTTTTTTAGGGTCGAACGACTTGCCATGGATGGCAAGGCTGGGGGTAGTCGAAGCCAACAGTGTCGCGCCATGGATGGCATGAACAACCTTGTAGAATCCCCCAAAGATTCTGCGACTCCGCTCCGCTACGCGCAGAATGACGAGGGTGTGCCTAGCGGCGCCAGAACATGGGTGTGAAGAGAACCAGCAGGGTGAAGACTTCGAGTCTGCCGAGGAGCATGGCTACGCACAGGATCCACTTGGCCGCGGTGGGGAGGGTCTCATAGGTCGCCGAGACCCCTTCGAGCCCCGGGCCCAGGTTGTTGATGCAGGCGCCGACCGCGCTGAAGGCGGTGATGATCTCGACCCCGGAAGCGAGCAGCGCCAGCAACGTCAGCATGAATACCATGACGTAGACGGCGAAGAATCCCCAGACCGATTCGATGACCCGGTCCGGGACGCGTTTGGCGCCGAGCTTGATCGGAATCACGGCCTTGGGATGAATCAGCCGCTGCACCTCGCGAAAACCCTGCTTGAAGATGAGCAGGATGCGAATCACCTTGATCCCGCCGCCGGTCGAACCGGCGCAGGCGCCGATGATCGCCGCATATAGCAACATGTACGGCAGGAACAGCGGCCAGGAATTGAAATCGGCGGTCACGTAGCCGGTGGTGGTGGCGATCGAAACCACCTGGAACAATCCCCGGATGAACGCTTCGAAGAAATTGTCGTACGTCGCGGTCAGATAGAGAATGCCGATCGCGGCGACGGACAGCGAGGCGAGGATGAACGCATAGAAACGGAATTCGGGATCCGCCAGGTAATGCCTTGCCGAACGGCGTTGCCAGGCGGTGAAATGCAAGGCGAAATTGACCCCCGCGATCACCATGAAGACGATCGCCACCAGGTCGACAGCGGGGTTGTCGAAGAAGCCAATGCTGGCGTCGTGAGTGGAAAAGCCGCCGATCGCCACGGTTGTGAATGCGTGACTGACGGCGTCGAAAAGATCCATGCCCACTGCCCAATAGGCCAGCGCGCAAGCCACCGTCAGCGACAGATAGATGTACCACAAGGCCTTCGCGGTTTCGGCGAGCCGCGGCACGAGCTTGTTGTCCTTCATCGGGCCCGGGGTTTCCGCCTGGTACAGTTGCATGCCGCCGATGCCGAGCATCGGCAACAGGGCCATGGCCAGGACGATGATGCCCATACCGCCCATCCATTGCAGCAATTGCCGATAGAACAGGATCGACCGGGGCAACTCGTCGAGGCCGACGATCACTGTGGCCCCGGTGGTCGTCAGTCCCGACAGGGACTCGAAAACTGCGTCGGTCAGACTCAGGTCGAGCGCCAGCAGCAGGGGCAGACAGCCGGCGACGCCCAGCACGCTCCAGAACAGGGTAACCACGAGAAAGCCGTCGCGAATCGTCAGTTCGCTGCGCGCGCGCGCGGTCAGCCCCCACATTCCCAGCCCAAGCAGAAACAGGGTCAGCAAGGTAGTGAAGAAAACATCGAGCATGCCGTCGCGATAAATCAGCGAAACCACCATCGGCGGTAGGGTCCCCAACAGACTGAACAGCATCAACAGGATGCCGAGCAGCTTGGTGATCATCAGGGGGTGCATGGCGTCTCAGAAATGCGCGAAGCCCGCGCCGAACAGGCGCTCGACGAGAACGACGTGCTTGCGGTCCACCAGAAACAGGATTACGTGGTCGCCGGATGCGACCCTGGTGTCGTCGTGGGCGATCAGAACCTCGTCGTCCCGGACGACCGCGCCGGCGGTAATGCCGTCGGGAAGATTCAGTTCGCGCAATTCGCGCCCGATCACCCGGGAAGAGGCGACATCGCCATGTACGACCGCCTCCACCGCTTCGGCGGCGCCGCGGCGCAACGAGTGCACGTTGGCGAAATCCGCCCGCCGCACCTTGGTCAATACGCTGCCGATGGTGGCCTGCTGCGGAGATATCGCGATATCGATTTCACCGCCCTGGATCAGATCGACATAATCGGGATTGTTGATCAGCGCCATCACCTTCTTGGCGCCGAGCCGCTTGGCCATCATGCACGACATGATATTGGCCTCGTCGTCATTGGTCAGTGCGACGAAAACGTCGGCATCCTCGATGTTTTCGCTGATGAGCAGCTCCCGGTCCGAAGCTTCGCCTTGCAACACCAGCGCGCGCCCGAGTTGTCCCGTCAGAAAATCGCAACGCGCCTCGTCGCGTTCGACCAGCTTGACCTTGTAGCGCAACTCGAGTTGCCGCGCGAGCCGCAGACCGATGTTGCCGCCGCCGGCGATGAAAATACGGCGATATGGCCGGTCCATGCGGCGAACTTCGGCGATGCAGGCGCGGATGTCTTCCTGGGCGGCGACAAAGAAGACTTCGTCTTCCGCCTCGATCACGGTCGATCCTTCGGGCACGACCGGCCGGTCCTTGCGAAAAATCGCCGCCACGCGGGTATCGATCAAAGGCATGTGCTGGCGCAGCAGACGAATTTCCTGGCCGACCAGGGGCCCGCCGTACACTGCCTTCACGCCGACGAGTTGCACCTTGCCATCGGCGAAGTCGAGAACTTGCAAGGCGCCGGGCAGGTCGATCAGGCGCTGAATGTTGTCCGAGACGATCATTTCCGGACAGATCGGCGTGTCCACAGCGATGCCCTGCTTGCCGAACAAATCGTCGCTGGAATTGATGAACGAGGAAGAATGCACCCGGCAGATCTTTTTCGGCGTGCGATATAGCGAATAGGCGACGCGGCAGGCCACCATGTTCAATTCGTCGTTTTCCGAGACGGCGATCAGCAGGTCGGCGTCCTCGACTCCGGCCGCCTCGAGCACATCGGGATGGGAGCCGCGGCCGCTGACGACCTGGATGTCCATGCCCTGCTTCAATCCTTCGAGCCGCGCCGCGTCGCTGTCGACCAGGGTCACGTCGTTCGACTCGGTCGACAAGGTGCCGGCCAGGCTGATGCCGACCGGGTTCGCGCCGAGAACGATTATTTTCATGTCAAAGTACCGCGCCGGAATGCGCGCCCGCCATGGCGGAATTCAGTTCTTTCCGAGCAAACAGTAATAGAAACCGTCCGGGCCGTTCGGGTCGCCTGGGAGCAACTGTTTTCCATGAGCGCATTCTATTCCCCAATCGGCAGTGATGGGCACTGTTTTAGCGTCCCCGGCCGCGGCCAGGAAGCGCGAGATGACTTGTTCGTTTTCGCGGCGCAACACCGAACACGTCGTATAAAGCAGGCGGCCTCCCGGTTTCAGGCATTGCCAGAGCGCCTGAAGCAGGCCGAATTGGGCGTCGCCATGACTGTCGACATCGCCCGGGCGCAACAATAATTTGATATCGGGATGTCGGCGGATGACGCCGGTGGCGGAGCAGGGCGCATCGAGCAGAATACGATCGAATCCGTTGCCGTCCCACCAGGCGGACAGGTCGGCGGCGTCGGCGACGGCAAGCTCGGCGTCGAGCCCGAGGCGCTCGAGATTTTCCCTGATCATCTCGCTGCGCGGCGCATTGCGGTCGAGCGCGAGGATTGAAGCCGCTTCGGGCTGAAATTCCAGCAGGTGACAGGTCTTGCCGCCGGGGGCGGCGCAGGCGTCGAGCAAGCGCGCGCCCGGCTCGGGTCCGAGCGCCGCAGGCACGAGTTGCGAGGCTTCGTCCTGCACGCTGAGGCGACCATCGGCAAATCCCGGAATCTCGCTGACCGGCCGCGGTTTGGCCAGGTAAATCGCCGATTGCGCGAACTCGCCGGCAACGCAGTCGAGCCCCGCCTGTTGCAATTGCGCCATGGCTTCCTCGCGGGAAGTCCTGAGCCGGTTGACCCGCAAACTCATGGGCGGGCGCCCGTTATTGCGTTCGAGTATGGACCGCCAGTCTTCCGGCCAGTCGGCGCGGATGGCGTCGGCCAGCCAGGCCGGATGGTTCAGGCGGACCGTTTCAGGCTGTCGCGCGAGCGCCTCCTCCAGATCGGTTTGCCGCCGCTGGTAGTTGCGCAATACGGCATTGGCCAGGGGCTTCGACCATTGCTTGCGCAATTGCCCCGCGGCCTTGACGGTCTGATCGATTACCGCGTAGTCGGGCACGGCAAGTTCGCGCAATTGATACAAGGCGCTGAGCAGCAGGTAT
>JANQSV010000015.1 GCA_028279115.1 Pseudomonadales bacterium | reverse complement strand
TCAGTCTAACATCCGGTGATGGGGTGTAAAGATATCCGGATACGATTTCGTGAATTCACATCCAGTAGGAAATCACCGCGGCAAGTCCGGCGACGGCGCACAGGCTCAACGATCCCAGCCGCAACATGCGGGAAGTGATCAGATGCACCGAACGCATGGCCAGCCAATAACCCAGCAGACTTGCGGGCATGAAGGGAAGCGACAGGAGAATATGCTGCTCGCCGAAACGCCCGACGAAACTCAGCATCAACAAGCTCATGATGCAGCTGACGACGAAGAAAGCCGCCATATTGGCGCGGATGAAATCGGCGGTCTGGTGCTGCAGCACGAGCGCCATGGGCGGCCCGCCGATGGACGAACTCGTGCCCATGAATCCAGACAGGAATCCGGCGCAGAACATGGCGCCGCGGGTGGGCCGAAACGCAACCTTGCCGAAACTGAGCCAGACCGCCGCCAGCACCGAAATCCCCAACCACAGTCCCAAGGTGCGCTGATCGATCCAGAATATGAGCAGCCCGCCGGCCACGGTGCCCGGAACTCTTCCCAAGATGGCGAACTTCAATCCGGTCAGGGATATCGAATGGCGGAAGCGCCAGGCGTTGGCCAGGGACAACGTCAACGCGGCCACCGTTATCGGCGCGGGAACATAGTCTGGATTGATGAAGAAAAGCAGCGGCGCGGCGATTACCGCAAGGCCGAATCCGATCGCCGTTTGCACAAAGGAACCGGCGACGACGATCAGCACCGGGATTATTACTTCCATTACGCTTCCCGCATTCTGTTGGATCCTGCATGCCATCCCTGGCGAGACTGTATCGACTTCGATTACCCCCAGTCTCGCCATCCTTGGCGAGCCGTTCGGCCCTCAAGAAGCTGTGCTTCTTGTCGGCTGCGCCGACCGGACCTCACCCTCTGCGTTGGCGCTTGAGCGAGTCGTGGCGCTTGTTTATCATTGCCGACCTTTCGCCGGTCGGGACCTCCGGTCGAATCGGATCCGGCTGTTTCTTGCGATCACTGAAGTTTTCATGAGGTTAGAGACCGTGCAGATATTAGACGGAAAAACCTGTTCCGAACAAATTCGCCGGGAAATCAGCGAACAGGTAGGCGAGTTGCTCGCGTCCGGCCGCCGCGCGCCGCATCTGGCGGCGATGCTTGTGGGCGACGACGGCGCCAGCGAGACTTATGTCGCCAACAAGATCAAGGACTGCGACGAGACCGGTTTCGATTCCACCGTGGTGCGAATGGAGGCGGACACAAGCGAGGAAGAATTGCTCGACCGGGTCGCCGAATTGAATGCGGACGGGAATATCGACGGTTTCATCGTGCAACTGCCGCTGCCGGCGCATATCGATGAACACAGGATCACCCTGGCGATCGAAGCGGCAAAAGACGTCGACGGCTTCGGTCCGCAAAGCGTCGGACTCATGTGCCTGGGGCTGCCCGCTTTCGTGTCGGCGACCCCCAACGGCGTCATGGAATTGCTCTCAAGACATGGGATCGAGACCGAAGGAAAGCATTGTGTGGTGCTCGGCCGCAGCAATATCGTTGGCACGCCGATGTCGATCCTGCTTTCGCGCAATGCCCGGCCCGGCAATTGCACGGTGACAATCGCCCACAGCCGGAC